>NZ_DFBY01000041.1:0-126177 GCF_002366815.1 Psychrobacter sp. UBA3068
GTCAAAGAATCGTGACCAAGCCGAGGCAAGATCGCGTACCTTTTGTTGTAAGGACACGGCATTTGAGCTTGTTTTTAAGAACTCAAAATCAGGGTTGTTCTTTAAGCCAATGATTTTATTAACGAGGTTGGTGGCATTGATAAACTCATTTTTAGCAAACATCTCAAGCGATATTGCCAGCAAGTGATTCCAAACAAAACGCGCAGAGCCGACAAGATTATTTAGAATAATCTCCTGCTCTATAGTAGGCTCAAGCCTAAATTTGTACGCTTTGTTAATTTTCATAAACATCAATTCATTTTACTGATTTTAATGTGATTTCTAAAGTTTATTATAGCTTGTTTCAGTATATAGTTTTTATGAATATATAATAAACACTAGGCAAAATTCACCGCCACCCTAATGTCGGCTGGCGTCCTCTTTCGCGGTTTTGATAGCTTTTTGCCACCAAACGATAGCTAACTGTGATACGAATTTGTATAGCAGTCACCCTAAGCAACTGACGCAAGTTACTGTAAACAATAAGATTAAAAATATATTTTTAATTATTTACTAAAATTTTTAAAATACTATTTGACAGCCAACTGTAAATCTATATAATACACACCCACAGCAACGGAGCTTAGTGACAAACTTAAGAGCTCAGTTGATGTTGAATAAATTGCATAGCAATTATTCGAAGGGTGATTAGCTCAGTTGGTAGAGCGTCTGCCTTACACGCAGAATGTCGGCGGTTCGAATCCGTCATCACCCACCACTTCTTAGCGAGTGGGTAAATAAGCTAAGACGACCTAAGCAGCGGTAGTTCAGTTGGTTAGAATACCGGCCTGTCACGCCGGGGGTCGCGGGTTCGAGTCCCGTCCGCTGCGCCATATTTAAAACGAATTTAGACTATTAAGTTTAAGCAAGTTTCGCCTCAAACATTAGATTGTTTGGGGTTTTTTTGTGTCTGTAGAATCGTATAATTTGTATTAAACCTCCTAGTAAAAACTATAAAGTAAAGAGTATTGAAAATTTGTTAAACACTTTAGCTTGATGAACGCTGACTCATTCGACTGACGCTCGCAATCAGGGCAACCATGATGACACCCATAATAATGAGAAGGCCTGACATCATGTGCGCCGCCTCGTAGTTCAGCGCTTCAACTTGCTCATATATCGCAATCGACACCACCTTAGTCTCACCTGAGATACTACCGCCTATCATAAGTACAACGCCAAACTCACCAATAGTATGAGCAAAGCTAATCAAACTGCCCAGTACAATACCCACCCGCGCTTGCGGTAAGACCACCCTTATAAAACGCCTCAAATAGCTGGGCTCTAATAAATGAGCAACATCCATGACGTTTCGAGGAATACGCAAAAACTGAGCATACACAGGCTGGATATAAAAAGGTAATGAGTAAATAATCGAGCCGATAACAAGCCCTTCAAAAGTAAAAATCAACGAGCTCATGTTGTGCTCGTTAAGCCACTGACCAATGCCCATGCTGGGACTTAGCAATAACAAAAGATAAAAGCCTATGACCGTAGGAGGCAAAACAAGGGGCATGGCAATAGTGCCCATGAGCAAAACTTTAAGACGTGCCCCAACTTGCGTACGGCTGGGCTTAGCAAGCCAATACGCTACAGGGGTGGCAAACAATAATAGGCATAAGGTGGTAATACTAGCAAGCTTGATGCTTACCCAAAATGGACTTAGCATATCTGACATAAGAGCCTGATCTATCATAATGTCACTGCTCGTTCCATTGGTAGAATTTATATGGGATTTAACTATTGAATACTCAAATACCCTGCTTGCACAAAGTGTTGTCTACCTGCCGTCGAGCGTAGATAATCGGTAAAGGCCACCGCACCGGCTTGGTCACTGATCACAATGCCGTCTTGCAAGATAGCTGGATAAGACGCTGGCGGTAAGGTCATAAACTGCTCAGGCGTGGCCTTAATCGCCGTCAACTGTGATTGAGCCACCAACCCATAATCAACACTGCCCGTATGCGCATACTGAAACGCTTGACCAATGTTTTCAGCTTTTATCACACGTTTTTGCTCAGTCAGGTCGTCATAGAGGTTTTGTGCTTGTAAATATGCTTGCGCAGATGCCCCATAAGGCGCCAGCTTAGGATTGGCAATGGTTATTTTGCTATGAGGGCTGCTCATTAATAAGTCGTTTAACGTGGTAGGATCAAACCCTTCTAAAGACTGAGTCACACTATACAGCGCCAATTGACCTTGCGCATAAGTAAACGGTCGATAGAGCACACTGCTTTTCTCAGAGGTACTGACTGGCCTGTCTGCCGCAAGCTTAGCAGGAAATGCTTGATTGGCAGACAAAAACACATCATAAGGGGCACCCGCTTTAATTTGCGCATACAGCTTCCCTGAGGATGCATAAGTCACGTCCACCTGTTGCCCAGCACCGTTGTTATCTGCCTGATAGTCATCAATAATATCTGGCAACACATCAGACAAGTTGGCCGCCGCCGCGATACGAAGCGTTTGGGTTTGCTCAGATGATTTGGTAGTAGAGACTGTATTAGTGCTACTCTCTGGCGTGCAAGCGCTTACCGCTAACAGTAAACAAATAAATGTGGTAGACACAGCTACCGTGAGCTTACCCATTATTGCTGAGCCACTTAGAGGGCTCATCCTCATAATACTCTTGCTTCCACACAGGAATGTCCGCCTTAACCGTATCGAGTATCCAGCGGCACGCATCAAAGGCGGGATAACGATGGGCTGATACCACACCCACCCATATGGCCACATCGCCAATGTCTAACGCACCGATACGGTGTATGGCAATGGCATGCGTAATCTCAAAGCGTTTTTTGGCCTCTTCTATAATAGCGCGACCTTGATTGAGGGCTAAGTCTTCATAACCGTAGTAGGTCAAGCGCTCAACGCTGGTGGCATTGTTATGATTGCGGACGCGTCCCTCAAAGCACACGAATGCCCCGCAGCTGTCATCATCGAGGGTGTCTTTTAGACGCTTCTCATCAATGGCGATGTCTAATAGGGCAAAACCATCCCGTTCAGCAACTGCATATGCTTCGTCAACGCTACGTTTGATGGTCATGGCATGGCTATGGACGTTGTCTGTCATTTTCTCTCTCTATTGTTGTTTCTGATACATGGCGCTTTTTATCGTTGATTCACTTTAAAAATACCAGTAGTACTGGGATGAATTTTTCGTAGCCTCTGTCTGCAACGGCACAGCAAGCGAGAAAAATTTATCCCAGTCGCATAAAACTTTCTATTTATTGATTATGTTGGTACTAATTGTATTAAACACTAACCACCCGCGACTGGGGTGATAAATACCACGCTATCACCATCAGTAATAGGATCTGTCCACTTAGCGAAGTAGTCATTCACGGCCACCCGGAGCTCTGACTGCGAACGGCTAAAACGGTGCTTTTGGCAAAGCTGTTCATACAGTTCAGTCAAGGAGGTTGACGGTGGTACGGTGACGCGCTCTTGTTGGCAATTGGCTTCATCCGCAAGGCTGGCGAAATATAAAACATTAATATGCATCGCGGCTTCGGTGTTTGTGTCGACAGCGCTGGTACTCATAAACCCTTCCTTCTTACAAGCTGCTCAGCTTGATGTTCATCATGTGTTGAATCGATAAAACGACCATTTATGGCGTTATGTGTGTTTATAATCTGATTTGCCACCTGTCTTTTTTACTAGGTGAATGTCATCAATGACGATGTCATGCGATAAGGCTTTGGTCATGTCATAGATGGTCAAGCAGGCAACGCTGACGGCGGTTAAGGCTTCCATCTCAACCCCTGTCTTGTGTGTGACTTTGACAATGGCACTGACGGTTATGCTGCTTAGGGCATCATTATAATCAAAGGTTAAGCCAATCTTATCTAATGGCAGGGGGTGGCAAAGTGGAATCAAGTCATGGGTGCGCTTGGCGGCCATGATGCCGGCAATGTGGGCAGTTTGGGTGATGCTGCCCTTTTTGGTCATGCCGTCAGCGGCTTTGATTTGCTGATATATCTCGCGAGGAAAGCGGACGTGCCCGACAGCAGTAGCCTCGCGCGTGGTGGCACGCTTGCCACTGACGTCGACCATGCTGATGTCGCCTGTACTGTCTAGGTGCGATAGGGATGGTTGACTGTTTTTTTGGCTATTGTTTTTTTGGCTATCCATACTCATCTATATTCTCTTAACAAATATTTTTATAAATCGTCTAAAGCCGCGCAAGCATGCGTAAACTCTGTCGGCGTATTAAAATTGGTTAAGTGCCGCCAATCGTTTAAAAATCGCACCGTTTGGACCACGGGTTTGATAAACGGCATGACTCTACGATGACCACTATCAATATACGCCTGTAAATCGGCTTCAATACTGACGCGATAAATGCCCAACAGCGGATATAAATGATCCTCATCTGTTAAGCAAATCACTTGTTTGTCTGCAGCATGTACTATGGATGACTGCAGTTTTTGCCACAAATCGGCCGCTGGTATTAAGCTATCACAGCTCATAACCAGCAGCCATGACGATTGTAACAACCACTTAGTTTCTGATGCCGCGGCGTTATTCAGCTTTACCAATCTTTGCAAAGCAGACTCAATCGCAACCAATGCCCCACCTGTAGCAATCTTTCCGTCGCTATTGGTAGAACCGTAATCAGAAATGAAAGAAACTGGTGACTGCGGCTTGTGCAAGGCGAGCGCTGAGCTGACGTTAAAGCCACGCTCATTGTCTGCAATCATAATGGGCACATTCAAATGCAATGAATGCCGCACATGATAGTCCAGCACCTGCTCACCTGTCGGCAGCGTGAGCCCAGCTTTGGGTGTCCCCATGCGCCTAGATGCGCCGCCCGCTAATATAACCACACCTGCCAAGCCATCTAGATGATTAGAGGGGTCAGTCATGACTTGGATTGGTACGCAAGAAATGCGGTACAAAGTTACAAGGACGCGTACGGCTATCAAACTGATCTTTTAAGATCTTTGTCCAACCAGTACGGCAAGCACCAGATGAACCAGGTAAGCAGAATATACCCGTACCATTTGCCATACCAGCCACGGCCCGCGATTGTACGGTTGACATCCCAATCTCATCTTTTGAGAGTAAACGGAACATCTCCCCAAAGCCATCAATCGATTTATCGAACAAGACATTCACCGCCTCTGGCATGCTGTCTCGAATATAGAATCCTGTCCCGCCCGTCGTGATCACGGCATGAACGCTTGGGTCTGCAATCCAGCCACTAATCACCGCTCTAATCTGATAGATATCGTCGGTAATCAGCTGGCGGTCTGCGAGATGATGTCCCGCCTCCGTTAAGCTGTCTGCTAAATATTGTCCTGAGGTATCTTCTGCGAGCGTACGACTGTCAGAAACCGTTAGAACGGCGATATTTAAGGGGGTAAATTTTGCAGCGGGCTTACTCATAAGTATTCCTTGATAGCGTTAATAGGTAATAATTAAAGTGTAATGATAATGAATCTTTTATGCTTAAAAAAAGCAGCCTATCAATCAGCCCGTCTAACCGCCAATGATTGACAGATTGTGCATGATGCCACTGTTTGAATCATGGAGGTGATGGTGCTCCGGTTTGATCGGCATAAAGCTGTGTAAGGTACCAACCAACCCTGCGATATCATTCTGCTGTAGATGCTGACGAATATCGTAATTGCCTTGATCAAATAGGCACAAATGCACTTTGCCTTGACTACTGACCCGCAGACGATTGCAAGTATCACAAAAATGCGCGGCATACGGTGCAATCATACCAATGCGGCCGACATAGTTTGGATGACTATACTCTACTGCCGGACCGTCAGCGCTGCCCCGCTGATGGGGCTGCCAGCCGTGCTCTAATAGATAGTCAATGATGATGTCAGACTGCGCATGCTGAGCAAAGAATAAGTCGCTATTATCACTGGTCTGCATAAATTCAATAAAACGATAAGTAACCGCTCTGTCTTTGACATAGTCGATGGCTTGCACAAGGTTTTCAAAAGCCGTTTCTGCCATCAAAATACTGTTTATTTTAAGTTTAATATCTGTGGTTGCAAGCAATGTATCCATGTCTGCGAGCAGTTGCGGCAACGTGTTAAAACCTGTCATTTTATAAAAGGTTGCGGCATCAAAACTGTCCATGCTGATATTCAGCTGATCCAATCCGGCGGCTTGCCAACTGGCCAAATGCTTGCCAAGCTTGTAGCCATTGCTGGTCATGGCAACGGTTTCGATGCCCTTCGTTTGTTTGATGGTTTTAATAATCTCGACCACGTCACGGCGTATAGAGGGTTCGCCGCCCGTGATTCTGACCTTTTTAGTGCCTACTTGGGCGAAGCCGCGTACCAATGTGGCAATCTCAGACACGCTTAATTCATCATCAGGACGCTTGCCTTGATAGCCGTTGGGTAGACAGTATTCACAGCGAAAGTTACAAAAATCGGTAATAGACAACCGCAGATAAGTGAGACGACGGGCAAATCCGTCTGTCAAAGGCCGATAGGATTCATCCGCTTGATCGGCAGGCGCACCTATCATCATTGGTCTATACCCATCGATGATAGGGGACGCGGAGGTAGGCGAGTACCATTGGGCGTTGTCTATTTCAAAGTTAGTATCACTCATATTTTATTGCCACCAGTATTGCTTGTCATCAGCACTACTTTATTATTCGCATTTAGCATAAATTTGTCAGATTGTTTTGCCATTTTCCTTTAGCTTTTTTATCCTTCTTTAGAGCCACCAGCAAATGATAAATTAAGCGTATAGCCAAGGAAAAGGTTGTACCGTGACCATCGTGTTTGCTGACACATTACCACTGTCTTTATCCAAAACAACAAAGCAGTTCGCACGGCTCAATTGTTTGATTCTATGCGATTGTTGGCTTGAAAAACACTCCACTTGGTAACTGCCTACGTCATTTTGTGACAAAAATCCACGCTGAAAGTCTTTGCGACCGGCCATTTTTCTGACGTCATTGGTCAGGGTGGCTTTGACACTCAGCTGCATAGGCTGCTCTTGTATCGAAGCACCTGACATCTGCCACAATGCTGGTATCACAAACTGTAGAGCGCCAACGACTGTGGACAAAGGATTGCCAGGCAAGCCAAAATACAATACAGGTCTAGCCAGATCTTTGTTTAATTCACCAAACACAAAAGGCTTGCCAGGTTTCATCGCCACTTTATAGTGGTTAATCTGTCCCAATTGTTGAATGACAGTAGTTAAAAAGTCATAGTCACCAACCGAGACACCAGCAGTAGAGACAAGCACATCACACTCTTGCATGGCCTCATGGACAGCGGCCGTCGTCTGTTCTAGATTGTCGGGAACAATGCCATAATCACGAATATCAATGGGTAAATCTGACAGCAAGCTTTTAAGCGTTGGGGTATTGGAGTTATATATTTGCGCCAAGCTTTCAAGCGCATGACCAACGGCAACGAGTTCATCGCCCGTCGCCAATAGGCCTACAGTCAGTGGTTTGAACACCTTAACTTTATCGATACCCAAATTTGCCAGTAGGCTGATATCAGTAGGATTCAGTCGTTTGCCTACTGTTAACACCGCTTCACCCAACTTAATTTCTTCACCTTGTTTGCGTATATTATTATCAAGCTGAGCACTTTGTGTCAGCGTTATGGTGTAAGGTTGTGACTTATCAAGCGTCTCTCTTATCTCAGCAAAGTTGGTATTTTCTTGCATGATAACGGTATCACAGCTATTTGGCACCACTGCCCCAGTAAAAATACGAACGCCTTGTCCCTCTGTGAGCTTACCTGTATAAGCACTGCCAGCTTGCGACTCTCCAATGATTTCAATCGTACTGTCTTTTGCTAGAGTACTACCTTGAGCAATCGCATAACCATCCATCGCTGATAGATTTTGTCTCGGTACGTCAAAGGGCGAGACGATATCTTCTGCCAGTATGTGATTACGACTGTCTATCAAATCGTAGATAGCGACTGCTCTTTTACTTAGCGGATGGTCGTTAGTATTGTAAGTGTCTATGCGCTGCTTGATGGCAGACTGCAATGCTTCCATGGTAATCATAAGGGGTCACCCTGTTAGTCGTTCTTATTATTTATATGGTAAAAACACGTTATCAAGAGTTTATCATTCACCGTCACACTTTTCTTGTCCCAATATCAGTTTTTGCAAGTTTGACACAGCCAAATACGTTGCTAAGACTGGTGTGTATTAACAATTGTTGTAGCAACCATAACCAGTCTAGGTCATGTCAATACCGTCGTTTGTACCCGAACGGTAAGCTTTATAAAAAAACCTGTCCTAGAGTAAAGCAAAAAAGCACCCTAATAAGGTGCTTTTTTGTTGTACTTATAAGGTCATAGTTTTAATGCTAGCGCTTTAAAAACTCGCTGAAAAAAGCCGTTTTTAAAACAGTTGTTACTAAAAAGTAGTGCCAGCAATCCACTTTACCATGAGGCTAAAGAGGCGGCGCTACGCTGCGTAATAAAGCCATCTGGTGTCTGTCCGTTATCTGCTTGCCAGCGCTGGAATGCTTTGCGAGTGTTAGTACCAACGATACCGTCAGCCCCTTTCGTGTCGTAACCCATACCCGTCAAACGCTGCTGCAAATTGCGTACTTGCGTCGTTGATAACGGACGCTCATAGCGCGGCCACGATTTTTGCAAGCCCCCTTGTCCAGCAAGTGCCTTGCCCAGTAAGCTCACCCCTAGCGCATAACTTGAAGAGTTGTTATAAACCTTGATGACATCAAAATTTGGACTCAATAGGAGTAATGGACCATCTTTACCAGCCGGCAGCCATAGCTCCATCTCTGTGTTAGCATCCAAGTGTACATCGGCTATCGTATCCACACCCATCGCCGCCCATCTAGCCGCAGGTTGCTTACTGCCCACCACTGAATAATCAAAAGAGGTAGGCACCGTCACCTCATAAAACGGTGCTAGACCACGAACCCAACCTGAGTTACTCAGATAATTGGCAGTAGAAGCCAAAGCATCAGCCGTTGCCCACGGATTGCGATGACCATTGCCATCGCCATCCACGCCTTGTTTGAGCCAAGTGTCAGGGATAAACTGCGTCTGCCCCATTCCACCTGCCCAAGAGCCATCAAGCTGTGACCAAGATACATCGCCACGTTGCAACAATGTCGCTAATGATAATAATTGAGTTTCAGCAAACTCTTGACGGCGACCGTCATAAGCAAGGCTCGCAAGTGAGCTTGGTATACTACTGTTACCAGTCACCGCCCCGTATGAAGACTCCATGCCCCATATCGCAGCGATAATTTCTGCATTGACACCATACTGTGACTCTAATTGCGATAAAAACGCTCGTTGCTCGGCAAACTTACGCTTACCCGTGCTAACTCGACCGTCTGATACGGCAGAGTCGACATACTCCCACGGCATTTTAGAAAACTCTGGCTGTCCTGAGTCAAGTGAGATGACCTGTTGATTCAAATAAGCCAAATCAAGCAGACGCCGAACCGTCGCCGCATCATGACCTGAAGAAATGGCTCGCATAGAAAAGTCTGACTTCCAATCAGAGAAACTGCTATAGCTTGGCTTTGCAACAGGCTGCGGCTTAATGACTGGCTGCGGTGTTGGCTTCACTTGAATGGTTTGAGTCTGGGTGATCTGAACGTTGCCTTGACGCACAGGCTTGCTCGTTTTTTGCATTGCCTGTTGGCTCGTACACCCAACCATCACTAAGGCTGGAAAAAGGGCAATGTATTGTTTTTTTAACATCATAAGAAGTCTCAGGTATGAATAAGTAACGTGGCTTAGATATTACAGCAAACTTAACGCCCCAATACCGCACGTGGGTCAATAGGATTGCCATTTAAGCGCACTTGAAACTCCAACCCTACTTGATTGGTTTGACCACTGCTACCCATATCGGCAATACGCTGACCTCGTTGTACGGCATCCCCTTCTTTGACGAGGAGCTGACTGTTATGTGCATAGGCCGTGATATAGTTATCACTATGGCGAATCATAATGAGATTGCCGTACTCTGGCAAGCCATTACCCGAGTAAAGCACCGTTCCAGATTGGCTGGCAACCACTGGATCGCCGACATTACCAGCAAACCACATGCCCATGGTGCCAGCGGCGGCATCAAAATTGCGGGTTACTTGATTGCGACTTGGATAGTCATAACCTGAGGTTGCGTTGGCTGTGACTTCATACACGGGACTTGGTGAGCTATTATTGGTCGTGTTTGTCACAGGGGATGTGTACGTCGGCTGTGAGACAGTCGGTGTAGAGGCGCCGTAGCGATTATTATTGGCTGGCGCGGCTTGTCCTTGCCACAGCTTAAGCCATTGACCACTATAAATCGTATACTTACTGTCTAAACGATTGAGTGCCCCAATTTGGCGATAATTGAGACGATAACGCTCAGCAATTTGACTGACCGTATCACCGCGCTGTACACGATGATAGTTAGGAACCCCTTGAGCATTGGTGATAATTTTTGGACCAGCTTGGTTGGCTGACTGATAAGTTGGCTTCGTTGCACAGCCGACCATCGTTAACGTTGCTGCTGTCATGGTGCCAATCAATGCCACTGTTGCAAAGCGCGATCCAGCAATAAGCTTCTTCATACAAGATTTCCTATTCTTTATGTTACTCACAAACTCCTTGTGTTACTCACAAGCACTTTGCTAACTGTTATACCGTTTAGTATTGGATAAGTACCATCAAAACACCTGATGGAAACGATTTTCTTTCATTTTTTGCTACCAATAATTCGCCTTACCTCCAACATCACTCCTTTACAAAGCTAACTTGGAGAGCTTCTCCAGCGTGGCTGCTGGCGTATGATGCAATCTTACTGGCGATAGACTAATATAACCTGCTGCTACCGCTTGGTTATCCGTCATGTCCATGGTTAATGGGCGAGCTTCTGTTGAGGCTGTTTGTTGAGACAGCACTGTTTGAGAAACCACGCTTTGCCCTAATGATGACTCATTATCACCATCTGCAGATAACTCATATGGACGCTTGCGCAAAGACAACCAATACGCATCGCGCCCGCGTGGGTCGACTACATGGTGTACAGGACGTGCAATCTGACTGTGCCCTAAAGCGGTTATCTTTCGACCTTTAATCTCACAGGCATTATCAACATCAGGAATATTAACGTTTAATACGTGATAGGGCAAATTTTTACAAGTATCTAATATCGGTGTTTCGACCAATAATTTAACAATCTCATCGGCCGCTATTTTATAGTGACTGGCCTGCTCTTGCCCGCCGCCTTTGGCTCCCCCGCCCACCAGTGAGGTTGCCATAGCCGGTATGCCAAAAAGTTGCGCTGTTAATGCTGCACCAAAAGTGCCAGAAAATAAAACGTCTTGCCCAAGATTGGCCCCTGAGTTAATACCAGTAATCACAAAATCAAAACGGGTGTGACGATACAGCTCATGTAACGCTAAGTAAATACAGTCAGCAGGTGAGCCGTTCACTGCTACAAAGCCAGAGGTTAGTTTGTGAGTGTACAATGGCATTGAGACACTCAAAGCGCTGGCACAGCCACTCTGCTCATTATTGGGCGCAACCACCGTCACCTCTCCAACAGTAGACAACGCCTGATACAGTGCCAACAAACCTGGCGCATACACCCCATCATCATTACTAATCAAAAATCTCATTTCTGCTCAATATCTCATCAATGACCGTCTGTCCACTTATGCACTTTATCATTGTAAAGTTGCTATAATCAGACCCGCAAATGGTGGCTACCCTGGTGAATGTTACCTTGCTTGGTATAGCAAAGTTATAAAATCTTATGGGACCACCATAATGGTGGAGGATTATATCCTAATCATACGCTGACACGAAGTCAGACCGTTACTCAGAGCTCGTTTCACCTTTAGTTGTACTGCGCCCTTTGTCCGCCTCATTATTACCGCCGTAACGCAAAAAAGCGTGGCAACACGTTACAATAGGCAACAACCTACAACAATATAAACTTATATTTTTATGCTGTCGTAACTTATGAGTCTATGCTACTGATATGTTGCTAAAAAACGGCTTTGGCTCACAAGATATCTACACATAAATCAATATTTTATGTGACTTTTGTTTTCTGACCTATTAACATATCACCATTAAATAAAGATAAGCGAGTGTAATGCTGAATGAAAAATCAATCGATATTATCTATAGCTTCTGTGATAGCAAAGACTGCATCAAAGGTGGGTGTTGCAGGATTGATAACATCTGTTGCCATGTTGTCTCAAGCATCCTTTGCAGCGAATAAGCCCGCGACCACCATTCCTCTCGACATGTCTGGTATCAATATAACCAAACATGAAATTGCAGTGATGCAGGTGCTGTCAGAAATATGTCCACCGATGCTGAATGGCAAACAAAAACAGCGCTTTTATAAGTCTTATACCGTGCAGCTTCATGAATTGATGCCGTCTTTAGAAGACCCAAAAGCGGCGATTCAATATCTATCAACCCAGCAAGATTATCGCCAAATATTACAAGGTATTCGTAGCTGGACGATGGGATTCTCAAAACAAGAGAACAAAGCGTTATGCGAAGATTTAGCAAATGCTGAGTACTAGTTAGTAAGGTTTTATGAAGATGTCTCAAAAATAAGACTTAAAACCACGACGCGATCTGTTCTGAAAAAATAAGCTGTTTTGGAAAAATAAGTTCTTCCTGTACAAGTTATCTCTGTAGAAAATTTAAGCATGTTTGTTAAATTTTTACCCTATAAAAGCTTGCTGTCAGCCTGTCCAAAACAGGGGATGCAGCAAGCTTTTTTTACGGCATACAGATAGCTCAGTCGCAATACTGGGCAAATCCTAATATAAGCAACCGTTTGCTCATCACCACTGTTTCTTTTTAATTCGGCCCTTTTTTGCATTTATCGATTCCCCATCGGTTGGCATTTTGCTAAGATAAGGCGTTAATTTTATGTCTGTTGCTTCGTCCTCCCTACCCTCATTAGTGCGTTATTATTAAACCCGGTGTTTAAGACATCCTGTTTAAATGAGAACAAGGTGTAGTACTAGGCACAAGCGATAGATACATTTGGTTTCATGATGCGGTGTAACGATATATGACAGTAAAGCGTGTAAAAAACCAGCTGGTCCAGCTGGTCGTTGGTGTGAGTATCTCAGTGAGCGCAGTGATGGCAAACGCAGCCATACAGCCGCCTGAAATGGACAATACCGCCTATGTATTGATGGACTACAATACGGGTGAAATTTTGGCGCAAAAGAACGCCAATGAATCGCTACCGCCAGCGTCCCTAACGAAAATGATGACCAGTTACATCATTGAGCAGCGCTTAGCATCGGGTGACCTCAAAGAAGACGATCAAGTACTCATGAGTCCAAATGCTTGGTGCCGTGGCAGTAGCAGCCAATCTTGTATGTATGTTCCAGTGAATAAAACTGCCAGCGTCATCGATATGCTGCGCGGTATCATCATTCAGTCTGGTAATGATGCTTCAAAAGCGATGGCTGAGCACATCGCTGGTAGCGAAGCGTCATTTGCCATATTGATGAATGAGCAAGCCGAAAAGCTGGGTATGGATAACACGCATTTTGTCAATTCTACCGGCATGCCTGATGAAGGACACGAAGCTTCCGCCTTAGATTTGGCGAAGCTTGCCCGCGCTATCATTAAAAACAGCGGTGACTACTATGGCATCTATGCAGAAAAAGAGTTTACTTATAACGGTATCACCCAAGGAAACCGTAACGCCCTACTCGCAACCGATCCTACCGTTGATGGTCTAAAAACAGGCCATACTGATGCGGCTGGCTATTGCTTGGTGGCATCGAGTAATCGTGATGATATGCGCTTGATTTCTGTAATCATGGGAACAGAAAGCCAGCAAGCGCGTGCTGATCAATCACGTGAACTTCTCAACTGGGGCTTTGGTCATTTTACGACCGTGACCAAAGCACCTGCTGGACAATTTGTCAGTAAAATTCCAGTATGGTTTGGGGAGGCCGATGAAGTCGAGCTAGTAACTGGTGATAATTTACAAATTCTGACCAGTAAGACGCAAAAAAATAAGATCACTACGGTGGTGGATATCCCTGAGAGCTTAGAAGCCCCCATCAAAAAAGGTCAAGAAGTTGGCAAAATGATGGCAGTCATTGACGGTAAAGCTGTTGCCTCTGTTCCTATTGTCGCGACTAGTGACATCGAACAATCAGGCTTTATGAGCCGTACGTGGCAACGCATTGTACGCTGGGCACAAAACTTGTTTTAAAAAAGTCCTTGTGACATAGCTTGTCTTGAAAAGACGCCTAATTTTTAGGCGTCTTTTTTTGTCTGGGTAACCCTCTCCTAGTGTTTATTTGCTATTCGCTCCAGTCTGTTCACTAGTAGGCTAGGCTAAGTAACAGTGATAAAAATATTATTGGTAAAAGTAATATTCATAAAAGTAACAACAGCAAAGTTGACCGTCTTTTTAGGAGTGATGTTTTTAGGTACGACGTTTTTAGAAATGACGCTACGTCCATACCAACCAGCGTTTTAGCAAGTCGCTGAGCGCCTTATCCTTATAGGTAGCACTGTAACAGCAATCAATACCAGCTGCTTTTAAACCATGCTCAAAACTGTCTACATATCGCGCTTGATGCGGTGGATACCAGTACACTAATAAAGCACGGCGCTCACGTTCAGAGTGGCGAATACGCCTGGCTAAGGACTCCGCTTTACTTGGAGACACGTCCTCAGCAAACATGACCATATCAATCTTCTCCAGCCTTATATCATCGATAACCAGCTGCTCATGCTGCCGGTAGATAACAGTGGCCCCTAACCGCTCTAGCTCATTCGCTAAAACCCCCGTTTCTTGATAGTAATAATAAACAGTCGTCAGGCCGGCTAGTAGCGGCTGCTGCCGCGACTGATGTTGATTGGGCATTGCGATGGTCAGGATAAACTGGGTCCCCACGCCTGGCGCACTATCAACGTCTATCGTAGCCCCTATAAGCTGAGTCATTTGTTTGACTACAGGTAGGCCGACCCCGGACCCTTCATATTGACGAGTTTTTGATGAATCCACTTGAAAAAATGGATTAAAAATATCATCGATGTGATGACTGTCGATACCAATCCCTGTGTCCTCCACACTGATTTGCCAACGATTGCTTTTATCAAAATGCGTCAGTTGCGAGGTCACGGTCACCTGACCTGCTGAGGTAAATTTAATCGCGTTACCAAGTAGGATCGATAGTATCTGGTGGATTTTTTCCGCATCACCTTCGAGGTTGTAGTCTATGTGATGGATGCGACTGATTAACGCCAGTCCTTTTTTCTGAGCAAGAGGCTCAAACTCTGTCAAAAGATCTGCGATCAATTGTAAGGGGTTAAATTCACTGACATTGATACTCATCTGACCTTTTTGTATTTGATTCAACTGAATAATGTGGTCAAGCGATGACACCAACTTATCACTACCGTTACTGATGATTTGAACCGCGTCTCTTTGCTCCCTACTTAGGGTGTCATGATCTAGTAGCTGCAAACCGCCCACAATGGCATTTAGCGAGGTTTTCAGCTCGTGGGTTATCATACTTTGAAAATTGTGCAGCTGTACATCCAGCGCGATGTCTTTTTTGTGTAGCTCCTGCTCAAAAACCGCAAGCGCCGCATAGTCTTGTTTGGCTTTTTGTAAACGACTAAATAACGCAATAAAGGTCTGCTTAATCTGCATCAACTCTTGAAAGCCGAATTTCTGCGGGATAACTGGCAATTGCTCAAGATCTGGGGTTTTGATGACCATGTCACACACATCAGTCAAAGCCTCTATGTCTCTTACAGGCCAACTAAGTTTGCGCAAAATGTATAAACCCACAAGAATCGTTAGTATCGTCGCAATAAGCCACAATAACAGGTTGTTTCGGAGCCACTGTAAACGCAGTGTATTCACATCCAAAGTAATATTAATATAACCCACTAACGTGCTATTTTTAATTTTTCCAGCAGTATCTGCTGATCCTTGCATAGGGTTTGATAAAGGGATAGCGGACTGCTGGTTGGCGGTTAGTGTATTAAGGTCACGATCACCATCGATGTAATTGCTGATGACTGGATAGTTAAAACTGACCGTGTCCGTAAACAAGGCATTCTTCCAATCAGCTCTTGTCTGATTAATGTCATCAATGGGCTGCGGTGTAGAATAAAATACAATGCTTTGAATACTGGGTTCGTTCTCTAACAAAAAGGTCACTTGCTCAGCCACCAAATCCGCATCTTCTGCTGTCGATGCGCTGGTAGCCAACAATGCGGCTAGGTGTTGGACGTGGGTACGCTTCTCTTTATAGTGCTGTAATAAACCATAAATAAAAGACAATAAGAAACCTGCCAAGACAGCCAAGACGATGGCCTGCGCGACAGAGCGCCAGATAAGCACAGAGATGGTTTTAGGCGAACGGTTGTTCATAGCACTCAACCGAGTTAAGACACTTGTTATCTATACTACAGGTATTTTAGGAAAGTGGTAAGGGGGATAATCAGGTATTTGCCTATCAGTTTTATCACAATCAAACAGATATGCTACTGGTATCATACTACCTTTACTTTATCGCGCTCACAGCACGATAAAGTAAATAAGGAGTCAGACAGCTTAGGATATGCCCTAGCGTTTACGAGGTTTTTTATCTTTATCTTTTGTGGTAAATTTCTGTGCTCGATTACGCTCACGTTGACGCAATTGTTGCGTCTTCGCCTTGGTTGGCGTGTCGCTTTTATTGGCGTATGGGTTGTCATTTTGTTTAAAGATAACGTTAAGCGGCGTGCCTTCAAGCTTGAATACCTGACGGAACTGGTTTTCAAGATAGCGCTGATAGCTCTTAGGCAACGCGCTGGTTTGATTACCATGAATCACGATCACTGGTGGATTGTGGCCACCAATATGAGCATAGCGCAATTTAATACGGCGTCCAGCAACGGTTGGTGGCGGGTTGGCTGTGACTGCATCTTGCAGAATTTGGGTCAAACGATTGGTTGACACCTCAAACATGGACGACTTATAAGCGCGCAAGATAGATGGGTATAGATTACCAACGCCCGTACCGTGTAACGCTGATATCAGATGCACTTTTACATAAGGGATAAAGCTAAAACGACGATCCATTTCAAGCTTGATGTAATCTCTTTGATCTGGCGTTAAACCATCCCATTTGTTAATCGCCACTACCAAGGCGCGACCGGCATCAAGGGCGTAGCCAATCATGTGCAAATCTTGATCAACAATGCCTTCGTGAGCATCAATCACAATAACCGTTACGTTAGAATCTTCGATCGCTTGCAAGGTTTTGATGACCGAGAATTTTTCTACCTTTTCATCGATTTTACCACGGCGACGTACACCAGCTGTATCGATCAACACATAGTCTTTACCATCGCGCTGATACGGGATATAAATACTGTCACGCGTGGTACCAGGCATATCAAAAACCACCACTCGATCTTCGCCCAACAGACGATTGACCAGTGTCGATTTGCCAACGTTTGGACGGCCAATGATGGCAAGCTTTAAGCCTCTTGGTTCTACCACATTCTCTTGCGCAGGCATATCAGCGGTCAATACTTCCAGCAGATTGCCCACACCGCGACCGTGACTGGCCGCCATTGGGTACGGCTCACCCAGCCCTAACGCATAAAACTCAGCAGGCGCCGCATCGTGGACACCATCGACTTTATTGGCAACGACATAGACTGGCTTACCAAGGGTGTGCAAAAACTTACCAATTTCGGCATCAGCGCCAATCATACCGGCACGAGCATCAACGACGAACACAATAATATCCGCCTCATGAATCGCCGTATGTGATTGCTCAGACATATAATCATCAATGTTGCCGCTGCCATCGTCTGCCTCACCAATACCACCCGTATCTACCACAATGAAGGACTTGTCTTCATAGGTAGCATCGCCGTATTGACGGTCACGAGTCAGTCCTGACAAATCAGCAACCAATGCCTGCCGACTTTTTGTGAACTGATTAAATAAGGTGGATTTACCGACGTTTGGACGACCAATTAAGGCGACCACAGGCTTGATACTCATGGGTTACTCTCAGTGAAAGGCACAATGACGGACAGAACAGTTACTCCTATAAACACGGTAGTGAATATGCTGAACTTGGCCGAAAATTTAAATGAATGATAAAAAACGATTGTAAAAATAATAATGGGTAATCTTACGATTAGCAAATAGTCTATGTGATAATGCCTACCGCATATCGGTCGCATAGAGTACGCGAAAGCCTGTATATAAACAAGCAATTTACACAAGGCAGTAAACGCTGACCAAGCAGCGTTTACACTTTATAAAGCCATAACCAATCGGCGGGCTAAATAATAGCGAGGAACTACCCGCTATCAAACCCAAGGCTGATCGGTAAAAATTAGCGTGCCAACTGCCAAATAGCCACTTGTCCTGAGGTGCTTTGGGTCATCAAACGGCTACCTTGGACTTGCAAGCTATTTAAGGCGCCTTCGGTCTGTACGCGGCTGACGATTTTTCCACTAGCAGGATCAAACAAGTGCACCACACCATCAAGATCACCCACGGCAATGTAATTACCAATCATCACAGGGTTGGTTAGATGACGATAAGCCAACTCTTCACTTTCCCACAGTGTCTCGCCACTGGTACGGTCATAAGCCACCACTTTACCCTCTAAGCTTGTAGCAATCACTTGTTGGTTGTTGACCGCAAGCGCTTTTAAACTGGCAAGCTCGTTGACGAACATCACTTGACGCGAGGCTAAATCGATACCGAGTAACTGACCGCTATAACTGATGGCAAACAGCTGGTTGTTATCCACGATAGGCATGCCATCGACATCACTCATGCGCTCAACTTCACTACTACCCGTACCGATACCAACGCGTCTTGACCACTGTGGTAGACCATTATCGGTTGTCACGGCATGCAAACGGCCATCGGCAGTCGCTAATAGCGCCGTGTTACTATCTAATAATACGGGCGCCGCACTGCCACGCACACTGATCGCTGGAACTTGTGTGGCAAACTGCCATACAGACTGTCCAGTTTGTAGCGACAAACCATGCAAAAAGCCATCATTAGCCGATAGAATCACACGGTTATTGGTAATAAGCGCGGGTGTCAAAACCGAACCTGACATCTGTTGTTGCCAGCGTTTGTCGCCAGTAGCACTATCAAATGCCATTATTTGACCACCGCGAGTACTGACAATGGCGGTTTGGCTGAGCGCATCTACAGCAACACCGCCTGTAATTTGATCGCCGACATTGATTGACCACACACGTTCGCCAGCACTATTAAAGCCTGTCAAATCACCACCGCGCGATGCAGTCACGATTTCTCCATTGGCATAACCAACTTGCAGATCTAACGGATCTTTTTTGCTGGCTTTTTTATTACCGACATCCGTGCTAAAAATGGGCTGTAGCACACTAATAGGCTCAGCAATCTGTACCAGTTTTACCGGATCATTGACCACTGGTTTGATACCGCGATTACACCCAATCACCGCAGTGCTCATTACTGCCAAAACGGCCACATGCATAACTGTCTTTTTGATGATTGTAGCGTTTAAGGTTTTGCTAGAGCGAATAGATTGAGTCATTATAGGTTCTCACTACAAATAAATTATTAATTATTAGATAAAACGCTAGCACTATTATTAGGCAATAACGCTTATTACTATACAATTACTGTGTAACCTCAGAGGTAGTGCCTTCTACAGCGCCTGCTTCTGCTAGTGGCTGCGCAGGAGTGGGAGACGCTTGAATAAGGCGGGCTTGCTCCTCAATAGGCTCAGGCATACTACCCAAACTCTCCATCTTTAACGCCAATACGGCACGCGTTTCTTGACGGCTGCGTAATAGCTCCCAAGCATTGTTATACGACTGAATCGCTGCGTCTTTATTGCCTTGTGCCAAATAAATATCTCCTAGCAACTCTTGTTGGCTGGCTTCAAACGAGCTTGGGATATCATTATTGGCTGCTGCTAATGCAGCCTCTGTATCGCCAGCAGCCAATAAGGTGGTCGCATAACGCAGACGAGTAATTGCCTTCAGACCTGCATCGCCTAAATCGATTTCTAGGGCTTTTTTAAGGGTCTCACTTGCCGCCGTAAACTCATCATTATCCACTTGCTGCCGCGCTTTGATCATGAGTGCTTGCCAAGCGTAAATGGATTCCCCATGTTGGATTACTAACGCATCAATGTCTTTATTCAATTGTGTACGGCTCTGTACAAGTGCCTCTTGTGCCTCTGTCTCTAAATCTGGATTTTGCGAGGCCAAACTGACTTCTTCATTCAACCGCTGGATATCTGCATAGTGATCGGCCGCCACCGTATCTACCCGCGCATGGTTATCCTGCCAATAGGTCCACCCAAAGTAAGCTGCCAGCGCCAATAAAATTGCAGTGACAATATAGCTGCCATATTGCTTTAACGCTTGCATTGAGTTGTCTGCATTCGGCGAATTAGGTGTCAGAGCCATATATATTTACCTGATAAAATTGTTATTAAATTGCTGCTAGAATCAAAACCGATGGTCTATTGGCTGAGATGACGTTCACGTGGTAAAGGACGATCATCAGTTGCGAGAAAAATTCTCTTGATCCGAGAGCCAATCTTGCGCAACGGTCTGCTGCTCACCTGTCTGCATGTCTTTCACGCTAATGGTATTATCATCAAGCTCTTGCTGGGCGATAATGACGGTCAATGCAGCGCCTGACTTATCCGCTTTTTTCATTTGTGCTTTTAGGCTGGTGGCACTCGCCATTTTGACCCGTACATCTGGGCGACTATAACGCAAGTTTTGCGCATAACCAATACCCGCGCTATACACCTCGGGATGAGCAACCACGAAGACATCACAAGCTGGCACCTCTGCAATTGGCGCGACCGCCTCCATCAGCAATAATAAACGCTCAAGGCCCATGGCAAAACCAACGGCAGGCTCAGATTTTACCGGCTTATTACCATCTGTACCGATGGACTTCAATTGCCCAACCAGACCATCATAACGGCCACCTGCACAAACCGTGGCTTGGCTACCAAGTTTGTCGGTGACCCACTCAAAGACGGTTTTATTATAATAATCAAGTCCACGGACCAGATGGGGATTGATCTCAAAGTCGATACCAAGCGCGGTCAAATAAGTTTGCACTTGCTCAAAGTGTGCCATGCTTTCTGTACCCAAAAAGTCAGCAAGCTTTGGGGCATCTGCCAATATCGCTTGTGTGCTCGCCTCTTTACTATCCAAAATACGTAGCGGATTGGTCGTTAAGCGGCGTTTGCTGTCTTCGTCCAGCTGGTCTTTTTTATCGGTTAAATAAGTCACTAAGGCTTCACGATACGCGTGACGCTCATCGAGCTCACCTAGACTGTTCAATTGCAGACGCATCTCATCTTGTAGACCCAATGCTTGCCACATCAGATGGGTCATGGCAATCAGCTCGGCATCTGCATCAGGTAGCGCACTACCGAAGCTCTCGACACCCAGTTGATGAAACTGACGATAACGCCCTTTTTGCGGACGCTCATAACGAAACATTGGACCGATGTACCATAGTTTGGGTGTATCACCGCGCAGCAAATTGTGCTCGATCACCGCGCGCACAGCGCCTGCCGTACCTTCAGGACGCAGCGCCAATGGCGTTGGTGGCTCAGATTTATCGGTGAAGCTGTACATCTCTTTTTCGACGATGTCCGTAGCCCCGCCGATAGCACGCGCAAATAAGTCGGTTTGCTCAACGATCGGCAAGCGAATATGTTCATAGCCGTATCTGCCGAGCACATCAGCCAAAATCGCCTCTAAACGCAACCACTTTGCCGACTGCTCTGGCAAAATATCATTAAACCCTTTAATCGCTTTAATCATGGTACGGTCGTATCCTTAAAATGTTTAACAGGTCTCTCTATTATTGTTGTTTTTGCTCATCATGTGATTGAGCATTACTTTTATACAGACAGCGAATCAGTATGGCCGCTTTTATGCTAAGGCGGCACGTTATATGACGACTTATTTGACGCGAATAATCTCATTTTCACGTTTTTTGGCCAAATCTTCTGCATGGGCACGTACCATGCCTTCTATTTCATCGACTAAATTATTAGTATCAATCAAATGGCTTTTTTCACCCATTCGGTACACCAATGACTTCGGCGCGGCACCAACGATGCCAATGTCTGACTCTTTCGCTTCACCAGGCCCATTTACCTTACAGCCAATCACTGACAAATTCATTGGCTCACGGATGTCTTCTAAACGTGACTCTAACGCTGTCATTACTTTAATGACGTCAAATTCTTGACGTGAGCAGCTTGGGCAAGCGATAAAATTAACGCCATTGGAGCGAATATTTAGCGATTTTAGAATATCAAAGCCAATTTTGATTTCTTCTTCAGGCTCTGCGGCAAGCGAAATGCGAATTGTATCGCCAATACCATCCAGTAATAAACCACCCAGTGCAATGGCCGACTTTACGGCACCCGTACGGTAAACACCTGCTTCAGTGACACCCAAATGCAAGGGATTATCAATTTGTGCTGATATCAGGCGATAAGCATCTAGCGTCAAAAACACATTACTGGCTTTGACGGAAACCTTATATTGGTCAAAATTTAAGCGCTCTAGAATATCAATATGGCGCATTGCCGACTCAAGCATCGCCTCGCCTGTAGGCTCTTTGTATTTACGCTGGATGTCTTTTTCTAAGGAGCCGGCGTTGACACCGATCCGAATAGGGATATTGTAATGTTTGGCACAAGCAACCACTTCCCGTACTTTGGCATCACTACCGATGTTACCTGGATTGATACGCAAGCAATCTGCCCCTGCCTCGGCAACCGCTAAGGCAATCTTATGATCAAAATGCACGTCGGCTATTAAGGGCACGCTGACCCGCTTACGAATTTCACCAAACGCTTTGACGGTATCCATGGTTGGCGTCGAGACCCGCATCAAATCAGCGCCTGCTTCTACGCAGCGCTCTATTTGCGCGACAGTTGCTGCCACATCACAGGTATCTGTATTGGTCATACTTTGGACACTAATCGGCGCATCACCACCAATCGCGACATCACCGACATAGATTTTTTTGGTAAGACGACGGTTAATAGGCGCTGACGACGTTGACATAGACAAACCCTTCAATTGGAGCGAGAAAAACGGAAACAAAACACACTTTTATGACCTTTAGAGTCAAGGCGCCAACTCAAAATTGGCTTGCTCATCAGTGGCATAAGCCTCTAAAGCGACCGCTTCTTGGTTAAGCATTAAACTGACATTATCGACATTATCAATTTGTACATTAAACGGCGGCATACCTGACAATTCATAGTCACCAGCGGTTTGAGTCCCACTGATTAGACTGCTACCAGAGGCATCAGTAATATTGACGGTCGCGGTATCAGTGAGCGTGACGTTTAAAGAAGCCGTGCTGGCACTAGCCTCACCGCCCAAATTTAGAGCAGAGCCAGAGGCACCAATACCAGTCGCGTCATCAATAGCAGCACCCTGAGCTTGCTCTGTCGCTGATATGTCTTCGACTACGGTTATCGATTCAGCACTGTTTTCTTTGCTGGCGTTACTCACCATACGAAACAAGAATATCGCTAAAATAATGACGCCAATGACTGCGATGATCAGTAACGGATTAAAACGAATACGATTGTGAGTATCGCGCTGTAATGTGCCCATCGGGCGCAGCGGCGTATCGGTACTATTCAACGATTTGGCTTTGAGCTCATTGGGGTAAGCGGCATCAAAACTGTTCGCGATTTTTGCAGAGTCCAATCCCAAATATTTGGCATAGTTAATCGCAAAACCACGAGCAAACGCTGCTTGCGGTAAATCAGCAAAATTTTCATTTTCAAGCGCTTGTAAATGGCGCTTTAAAATAAACAACTCGGCGGCCGCCTCTTCTAAACTGACCTGCTTATTTTTACGGGCTTGCTGCAACATGGCACCAAATGATCCCTGAGCGTTAGATTGAGTGTTTGATGATGGGGTGGTCATTTCCATGGTGCCTCTGGATTGTTAAGCCAAGTCTTAAGTTGTTTTGCTTCATCACTTAAGGGGTAAGTAGATAAAAGCTGCTGTGCCAATTGCTGGCGCGTTGTTAGGTTATTTTGCGCGGCCGCAAGTTTGATACCTTGTAAAAGCAGACGCGGGCTAATGCCCTGCCCTTGTATCAGTATCAACGTTTCATCATAAAGTCTCTGCGCCTGCGGTACACGCTGCTGCTCTAGCAATAAATCCACCAATTCGATATGAGCGATAAGGCTATTGCGATTGCCATCGAGTGCCCGCAAAAACGCTTTAGCAGCTGCGCTACGATCACCTAGCTGCAGATAAGTACGCCCTAAGTTCTCTAACGCACCGATACGGCCTTCATAACCTAATGCGGCCCCCGCAATCTCAAACTGCTCTGCCGCCTCACGATAGCGCTTCATCTGTGATAAATAAACGCCGTAGTTATTGTGGGCCTGCTCAAAGTCTTTATCAAGCGCGATCGCTTTTTTAAAATATTGATCGGCCTTTTCAAGATTGATTCGACTGCCTTCTTGCTGCAGCAAAACGCCCATCATATCATAGGCTGGCGCGTAACGGCTATCAGCAGCAAAGGCTTTTTCAAGCTGCCGCTGGGCCGTATCGAGCTCATTTTTGCGGATATATTGCGCGGCCAGTGAGGTTCGCACGCGGGCGATTTCTTGTTGATCCAAGTTACGATTGTCACTTGGCCGCGTGGACGTCTGATAAGGCGCGCTACCTATCAACTCATTGGTTGGCGTGCTCTGACAGCCAGTCAGCAGCAAACCGGACAGCGCCGTTATTAGCAGCACACCCTTTGCTGTGGTTACTTGGTTGGTCGCTACCCTGAACTGCTTATAAAATCTAAAAAATGGTTTTTGATATTTGAGCTGACAAGAATTGTTAGAAGTCATCATAGCCGCCATCATAAAACTGTGATTCAATGCGTTCGATCCTCGAGCCAACAGTTTAATGGATTTAGCCCCCATAAGTACAATTTAGTTGTCATTAATTGCGCTGTTCATCAATACTGGCCATTATGGCTACATTTTCATTACCATTGCGACAGATAAAAGACAGCTAACGCTAAACGCTGGGCAATTTGTTTGCGGTTCATACACCTATCGAACTATACACTTTCACGGTCTTTGATGCTTTGTTGCCAAGCCGCTGAGCGTCTGGTGCGATCAGCCACTTGCCCAACCAACTGACCACAAGCGGCATCAATGTCGTCACCGCGCGTTTGACGAATGGTACAAACAAAACCTGCCCCGCTTAAGATATTGCTAAACGCATGAATGCGGTTATTGCTTGATTTATCATAGGGGGCATGCGGAAACGGATTAAATGGGATCAGGTTGATTTTGCTTGGTAAGCCTTCTAATAACGCCACTAGCTGCTGGGCATGCTCATTGCTGTCATTGACGCCATCAAGCATCACATATTCAATCGTCACATGTTTTTTATGACGCGGATTGACGTCATAAACGTAGTTTTTTGCAGCGGCAATCAGCTCAGCCAACGGATACTTTTTATTAATGGGCACCAGTTCATTACGTAGCTCATCGTTTGGCGCATGCAATGAGATGGCCAATGCCACGTCGAGGTCTTGCGCCAGCTGATACATTTTTGGCACAACGCCTGACGTCGATAAGGTCACGCGGCGCTTTGACAATCCGTAAGCATGATCGCTGAGCATGATCTCCATTGAGCCAACCACTGGCTTATAGTTTAACAGCGGTTCACCCATGCCCATCATCACCACATTGGTGACGTTATTTTCCCATAGGCTATGGTCAACGTTTTCCAAACTTTCATTCTCATCCGTCATATAGGAAGCGTTGGCCACCCATAGCTGTCCGATAATCTCAGCGGCGCTCAAATCACGCTCAAACCCTTGCTTACCCGTACTACAAAAGCTACAGTCCAGCGCGCAGCCAACTTGTGACGACACACACAAGGTTTTACGGCCATTTAGCTTACTATCATCCGCTGGTATCAATACCGTCTCAACCAGTGAGCCACCAGTGACTTCAAATACCCATTTACGCGTGCCATCATCACTGTACTGACGATGGATTACTTTTGGCGGCACCACACAAGCATTGGCTGACAATTTATCACGCAAGGACTTACTCAGGTTGGTCATTTTTTCAAAATCCGTCACACCGTGCTGATATATCCACTTGATGACCTGAGTAGCACGAAAAGGCTTTTCGCCAATACTTTTAAAGTAATCAGCCAGTTGCGCTTGCGTCATCCCCAATAAGTTGGTCTTTGCGTGTGCCTCATCTACTAACTTAATGCTGTCAGTAAGTTTAGTCGGTACGTGCTGAGTGGGTGTTTGTACAGTTGACATAATAGGTAACCTTTTTGCATAAGCGGTGCAATTATTGATATGAGCTATGAGTGTTGTCACACATACGTAATACGTGAGTGCATGAGCAATCCGTTATAAGCGCAGACTTTATTGATTTATCCAGTGACTGGGAAAAAATCCAATAAAATTATGCTGATAAGGGATTGATAACGCTAATTAAATACGATAATGAGGGAAACCTTGGACAATTTCAACAAAGACTGTGACTATTATAATCGAAGTTACCCATCAGCAAATAATTAAAACGGCCTATACCCATAAGATATAAGCCGTCTTGCAAAACCAATTATAACCAATCAATTTTGTAAATAACTGGTGCACAGTTGATTTACGATATTAACGCGTACGAGCACAAACTTCATCATCATTGAAGAAGTAGCTGATTTCACGTTTGGCTGATTCCGCTGAATCTGAGCCATGAACCGCGTTTTCATCGATGCTGCTTGCGAAATCAGCACGGATAGTGCCAACAGCGGCGTCTTTTGGGTTGGTTGCACCCATGATTTCACGATGCTTAGCGATGGCGTTTTCGCCTTCTAGTACTGATACCAATACTGGACCTGACATCATGAACGATTTTAGATCATTGTAAAATGGACGCTCAGCGTGTTCAGCGTAGAAACCGCCTGCTTTTTCATCATCAAGTTGTAGCATTTTGGCGGCAACGATTTTTAGACCCGCTTGTTCAAAACGGTCATAGATAGCGCCGATGTGGTTGCCAGCAACTGCGTCAGGTTTGATGATAGATAAAGTACGTTCGTTAGCCATAAAAAGCTCCTAATAAATGCTAAATTCAATAAAAAAAATGAAAGAGTTCATGCTTTGTTTTGTCTTTGGCCACAGTGTTGGCTAGGCTGATTTCAATGAACCACTGCTTACTAACATGCAAACATGAGCGCCAACACAGGATTGCTGCCTATTATAATGATTAAGGCTATAAATGATAGGGTTAATTTATGACCGCACCTTGCATAAAAGTAAATTTATTAGGTAGCAATTGTTAATAACGCTATGCCCTTTTATAAAAGTAAAAACCCCAATGCTCAGCACTGGGGTTTTAATGTTTACTCGTTCAACCTATTTACTAACAGATGATAGTAAACAGAGGTGATAAACTAAGCATCATACGGGTCACGAAGTACGATCGTCTCTTCACGGTCAGGGCCCGTTGAGATGATATCGACTGGGCAACCAATCAAGTCTTCGATACGTTTGATGTATTTTTTCGCATTTTCTGGCAGGTCATCATAGTTGGTAATACCAACGGTAGATTCGCTCCAGCCTTGCATGGTTTCGTACTTAGGCGTCACTGACTCATAGAATTCAGCATCATGGGCGCCTGCGCACTCAGTCTCAGGCAAGTTATAACCCACACCGATGAGTAACTCTTCAAGACCATCTAGTACGTCAAGCTTGGTCAAGCAAATACCGGACATAGAGTTAAGCACGACTGCACGGCGTAACGCTTCTGCATCGAACCAACCACAGCGGCGCGCACGACCAGTCGTCGCACCAAACTCATGACCGACTTTGGCCAAATGCGCCCCTACATCATCGAACAATTCTGTTGGGAACGGACCGCTACCCACGCGTGTGGTATAAGCTTTAGTGATACCAAGGACGTAGTCTAAATACAGTGGACCAATACCCGTACCCGTTGATACGCCACCAGCGGTCACGCTTGAGCTGGTCACAAACGGATAAGTACCGTGGTCAATATCCAGTAGCGTACCTTGGGCACCTTCAAACATGAGGTTTTTGCCAGCAAGGCGCAACTGGTTTAGATCTTCGGTAACGTCAGTGACCATACCAGTGATCTCAGCTTTCCACTCTTGGCACAGCTTGTACGTCTCATCAAAATCAATCGCGTCAACTTTGTAATACTCAGTCAATTGGAAGTTATGATATTCAATTAAGTTACGTAGCTTTTCTTCTAAATCTTCACGGAACAAGTCAGCAAGTTTGATGGCACGGCGAGCCACTTTGTCTTCGTACGCAGGCCCGATACCACGACCCGTCGTACCGATTTTACCAGTACCGCGCTTGGCTTCACGCGCTTGGTCAAGAGCGACGTGATATGGCATGATCAGTGGACAGTTAGGAGAGATACGTAGACGCTCACGTACGGGTACGTTGTTGTCTTCAAGCTCTTTCATTTCTTTGAGTAGGGCGTCAGGTGCCAACACCACGCCATTACCGATAAAGCAAGTCACGCCTTCACGTAAGATACCTGATGGGATCAAATGCAATACGGTGGTTTTGCCATCGACAACCAACGTGTGACCAGCGTTGTGACCGCCTTGAAAGCGAGCAACTGCTGAGGCTTTTTCGGTAAGTAAATCAACGATTTTACCCTTACCTTCATCGCCCCATTGGCTACCCAAAACTACGACATTCTTACCCATGATCAATCCTTACCTTTATGTATTGAGGTGTGTGCAATAACGGTTGAAAAATTAAATAACTTTGTTGACTGTCTCTTTGTCTCTAACAATGTATCTCAGAGCTTGTATCTAATAATTTATATCTAACCAACGACTTAGCTTATTAAATGGTTTGTAGCTGCCACTGATTGTCTACAAAGTTTAAATGATGCGTGATAGCGGCTGGGCGGTCTTCTGCATTTAACGGCATCGTGACACGATAACCCTGCTGACGTAAGCTCTCAACTTGTTGTAACAATATCTGTTTTTGCTCGTGATCTGCGGTATTTAATGCATCAAAATCCACCAACACGATGGTTGGCGCATCAAGCTGAGTGTGAGCGAGCAAACGACTGACGTCCATACTAAAACCAGTGGCTTCACGGAGCTCATGTCCCGTTAACTGACTGCCGCTTTGCATCCCATCGAAACGGCCGCCACGTACCAGCGGTTGGGTCTCGCTATTGATATAACCATTGAACACAATACCCGTGTGATAGTGGTAGCCTGATAGCTCCGTCACATCGATACTGACATCGCATTGCCATTGGTCTTGTAAATGTGTTTTTAACCGTTGCAGCTCATCAACCGCCGCCGTAATTTGTGCATCTTGCTGAGCGGTGGCTGACAGTTTAACCAATAGATTTGCAATATCGTGGCCAAAGCGGGCTAATGCATAAAAGTCATCACCCATCGGTAATATTTGGCACACACGTTTTAGCTCTGGTAAGTTTTTGTTGGCGTATAAGTGCATCAAGTGTTCAGTATCACCCTCTGCCAGCTCAGCCAATTCAGCCAAACGCTTAAATATGGCTACGTGACCCAAATCGATGTGCAGCGCAGCACTCATGTTTAGCTTATTGACCATGCCAAACAACACATCTATCAGCTCGATATCTGCGGCAAGTGAGGCACAACCAAATATCTCAGCACCCAACTGCAATGGCGTGCGTGAGCCAAACAGTCCTGACGGTAATGTATGGATCACATCCCCTGCGTAGCAATAACGCGCAATACCTGTACCACCGTGATGCGCGTCAATACGTAAAATCTGCGGCGTGATATCAGCGCGCAGCCCCATCAACCGACCCGTTAGCTGATCGATAATCTTAAAGGTTTGACGCTTTAAATCCTCTGAGGCATCACTTAACAACGATTCAGTGAACTCAATCATTGGCGGATTCACCAGCTGATAACCATGCGTAATGAGCTGCTGCGTCAACTGATACCGAAGCACTTCTTGCTTATGGGCATCTTCGAACAACACGTCTACTACCCCATCAGGCAGCAACCAGCTATTGGCAACGTCGCTCGCAAAGTTGCTAAGAGAGGGCATGCGATTGGGCATAGCATTGTTTTCAGCGGACTGAGCCGCCGCTTGATTGAGAGTATTTGACTGGGCGGGTTTTACGGAATCAGAACTGACAGACACAATAAATCCTTGTTTGGCGTATCGCTTACCAAAAACGCGGTACTGATGCGGTACTTAAAGGTTATATTTACAATTGCTTTGACGTCGGCATTTTTTATTTTTAACGCGCAACATCATTGACCCAATTATTGATAAACAAACTAGGTAACCGCAAAAGCGTGAGTAATAAGTATAATTTAGAATGATAAGACGAGTATCTATATGCGCTAACAAACTGCGATAAGCTAACAGACCTTAATAAATCACCAAGGCACTTTATGCTTTAGTTTAGCATAGCCGTTTAGGTTCGCCTAGTGACAATTGGCCACAATCACTATCTAATTATGCTTCCTTGTTATTCTGCATCGGCGCTAAAGCGAGACAAGTTATAAAGAAAACGGTGAGCGCGGTAGAACCACGCCGCCAGCACAAACTCATGGTACACTAACGTATATTTTTATCTCGGACGCCTTATGTCAACTGACTACCATCCAAACCCCGCCATCAACCAAACCAATGTTTTAGGGACGGCACTTGCGAGCTGCTGCTTTGATCCGCTTACCGGCTATTATCGCAATGGCTTTTGTCATACTGGCAATCATGACGTCGGCCAGCATACCGTCTGTGCCAAAATGACCAGCGAGTTTTTGAACTTTTCGGCCAGTCGCGGCAATGACCTTATCACGCCCCTGCCTGAGTATGGCTTTGAAGGTCTCAAACCCGGTGACTACTGGTGTATCTGTGCCCTACGCTGGGTCGAAGCACTCGACTTTGATATTGCACCGCCCATAAAACTAGAAGCCTGTCATGAAAGTTTATTAAGCTTGGTCGATATTGACACCTTAAAAAGCTACGCGCTTTGACAAAGTGTGGTTGATTCACCCAAAAACCGATATAGTGCTGCTGGGATGAATTTAGCGCAGCCTCTGTCGGCGTAGGCACAGCACGCAAGGTAAATTTATACCAGTGGTACGGCGATAGCAGTATTAACCTGTCGATTTTATTTTAAACTAACTATACTGTGAGTTTTGATAATTAGCATTTTTTACTTTAAAAAGGGAAGGTGTATGGAAGACAATCACGATCAGTTGATTAAAAAAACAGCACGGATTGCACCCAACTCTAACGTCAATCATATTTATGCCAATATGAGTGACAAACACCTGTATCTAGACAATGATGACAGCTATATCTATGGTGATGCGGATGCGACCACTGAGGACACCATTGAGACCATGACGGTCTACGATCCAGACTCTGAACGTTATGAAGATATCGATTTGTCCAGTGTGGACGAGGTGGTCAACTGCTACGCCTACTCGCGCAAAACGGGTGAAAAGCTCGATCAAGTGGCCCTCAATGACGTCAGTCGCGCTTTGAGTAACAATGGCCAATTTATCTGGTTGGGTCTATACGATCCAAGCTTAGAGACCATGGTCAAAGTCAAAGAAGCCTTTGATTTGCATGAGTTGGCGATTGAGGATGCTTTTGCTGATCATCAACGTGCCAAAGTGGAAAACTACGACAACGACATGGTGTTTGTGGTGCTGCGTACTGCCAAACTTGAAGATAATATTATCCGCTATGGCACCACAGCGATATTTATGGGCAAAAACTACCTGATTACTATCCGTAATGGCCCCTCAAACTCCTATGCACCCGTCCGTGAGCACTGCCATCGTCGCCCTGAAAAGCTACGTATGGGACCTATCTTTGTCCTACATGCCATTCTCGATTTTATCGTTGATAACTATATGCCGATCACCGACCGCTTAGGTCGTTACTTACGTGAGCAAGAGCGCTATGTGTTTACCTATGAGTTTAATAAAGAAACGTTAAAAAATCTTTATGAGCTTAAATCACAACTGGTACACATGCGCGCCATTATCTTGCCGGTGCAAGACATCTGTAGCTTCTTTATCAATCATAAAAAAAGCGAGCTGGTCTCTGGTTTTTCGCAAGCAGCGAAGCCCTACTTTCGCGATGTGAATGACCACCTTTTGCATTCTCTCGATGCGATCAACGGTCTTAATGAGATGCTGAGCGTGGTCATGAACACCTATATGGCCATGGTAAATACCGGACAGAACGAAGTGGTGCGTAAGCTTGCCGCTTGGGCAGGTATTCTAGCTGTTCCAACCGCCATCGCTGGTATCTATGGCATGAACTTTGACTTCATGCCTGAGCTGCATTGGAAGTACTCGTATTTTGTCATTATGGTGGTTATTGGGTCATTGTGTGGCTATCTTTACTATAACTTTAAAAGGTTAAAGTGGTTATAGCGATTTTTTCTTCGTAGAAGTTTGTCTATTCAGCAAAATAGCATCGACGCCGATGCTATTTTTTTAATTCATTATTGATAATAATTCTTATTTGTAATATTATTCGCATCTAATATTACTAAATTCTTGCCCTTACTCCTAATAAACCCATTCCAAAAGTTACGATTGGCACTATTAACACTGCTAAGCCTACAAAATTACGAAATGTAGGACATGCGCCCCTCTTTTACGCTGCTCTAATTTTTGCCATGGTACTACTTGTTCCTATTGAGGTTTTTATGCGCTTATCCCATCTCACTCAAGCCGTAGCACTCGTTACCGCAACCTTGCTGCTTACGGCTTGCTTTGATGACTCCGACACCACTATCATTGATGGAACACCGCCATTATTAACGACCGATAGCAACTTTACTGATGGCTATAGCGCTGTTGCTGCGGTGTTTGTCTCAGGGCAAGTACAAGACAGCAGCGGTATCAAATCTTTAACTTACACGCTCAATGAAACACCAGCACAAGCGCTGTCAGTCGACCCAGAAGGATACTTTAGCGATCGTATTTTATTAGCCCGGGGTAGTAATACCATTACGTTAGAAGCCACAGACAACGCTGGTAACATCATGCGCTCAACCAAAACCATCTATTTGGGTGATACCATCGCGGCAAGCGGCTCTCATACGGGTGCGCTTCGCGATGGCGAACTCTATGGCTGGGGGCGTAACAACTACGGGCAAACGGGTCTTGGATTTACCACCAACCTGTCAGACGCCATGAGCCATCCTAAAACACCAATGCTGATGAACAATGCGCCAGACAACTTGCTTTCTATCAACTTTAATCAAAACCACTCACTTGCTATCGCTAACAATGGTCAAGTTTATAGCTGGGGCGAAGACAAATATGGCCAATTAGGCCGCGGCGATACAGGTCGTAATAACTGCAGCAATGTGGCTGACTGCCGCCTTGATATCAGTACCATTGCAGGTATTGAAAACGCAGTGATGGTAGCGCCTGGCTACAAGCATAACTTGGTACTAACCGAAGACGGCAGTGTTTGGGCATTTGGTGCCAACGAGCAAGGACAGCTGGGCAATGACACGACTGCCAATCCTAGCACGACTGCCAATAGCAGCGTACCAGTCAAGGTTGACTTCTCGGCAGCAGAGGGTGCCGGCCACATTGTGCAAGTTGTCGCCAGCGCGAATAGCTCCTACGCCTTAGATGATAAAGGTCAGGTCTGGGGTTGGGGCAGCGATGCTTATGCCAATCTTGGAAAAGGCAAAGCTTGCACCACTGCTAATAATTGCGTCAACATCAACCCCGCGCCGGTTCTTATTAATGTCATTAATGAGGATCCAGTTAATGCGACCCAAACTACCCACTCTACACTCGCTATAGATGTAGAGAAAGTCACGCAATTGGCAGCTGGTAGAGATCATGTATTGGCGTTAACCAATAAAGAATCTGTTTATGGTTGGGGTCTCAATGCCAGTAGTCAATTAGGTTATTATGGTGAATTATTCAAAAATACCGAAGCTGCGTGGGCCAGTATCGTGGCCACACCGACCAAACTGCCATGGTTCACGGATAAAGACGTGCGTCGCGTTTATGCCAATGGTAATGCCAGCTATGCGTTGTTAGACAACGTTGCTGTCGGCACTGACACCACTACCGATGGCATCCTCTATGCTTGGGGCGCGTTTGGTGAAACAAACAGTGAAGGTACGACGGAGTATGACAATCTAGATGAGCCGACCAATAAGCTGCCCAATTTAAAGAATATCGATAACATGGCAATGGGCGCCATGCACTTGATTGCTCATGAAAAACCGCTTAACCAAGACGGCGCTATCAATACCGGATATGGTCAGCTATTTACTTGGGGCTGGAGCTTTGAAGGCTCGTTAGGCAACGCGGACACCACTCATGTCTGGATGTACAACACCCCTATGCCAGTTGTGCTACCAAACCAGCTATAGCTGACAGCGGCTTCATTTAAAAACTGAATAAGTTGAGAATTTAACAAGGGTTGCATCATTTTGCAGCCCTTGTTGCCTAACAGGTATCCCTACTCGTTTTTAGTTTACTACTTAACCCTATTATCCTTAGGTAACACCATGCCCTTACGCGCCAACCCCTCCACCATTTTAACCGCCCCACCATTAAGCGTATCTTTATTAAATATTGTGCGTAGTACTCTACTCGGTTTGATTATAACAGTGCTACTTAGTGGCTGTGGAGGGTCAGACGGCTCAGATGGCTCAGATGATAGTACTTCCAGCACACCCAGCCTTCCTAGCGACCCCAACCCACCAACCACACCTGACAGCCCAGAAGTCGATACCGACTGGCAACCAGCAGGTGGCAACGCCACGATCTCCGCTGATGTATCACGCCCATTTCTACAAATCATGCCAAACCTACCAAGCAGTGCGCTAGGCGGCGTATCACCCGGGCGTGAGTTATTTATCACACAGTGGACGCCTGCCAATGAAGGTCGCGCCCTCTTCGATGGTGTGGGTCCGCTTTTTAATGCCAATGCCTGCACCCAATGCCATAGCGCTGAAGGGCGCAAGCCTGTTTATGCGGCTGATGGTGTATTGAGCGATGCCATTTTATTCAGACTCGGCGACCAACAAGGGTTGGCGCATCCTTACTATGGCGAACAAATGCAGCATCAAAGTATTGATCCCAGTATCGCCACTGAAGGCAGTGTACGCTACGCCATGACTGCCGCTCATGGTGAGACGCCTGCTGGTGTACAGTTTGGCTTTACGCCCACTGACCCGAATCAGCCTTTAGGAAATATGGCCATTAGCGGTCGTATCTCGCCGCAGCTGGTCGGTATGGGCTTGCTTGATCTGATTCCTGAGGCTAACATCATCGCTGCTGCTGACCCTGACGATAACGACAAAGACGGAATCAGCGGCCGGATACACTGGGTGGATGAAGGCATGCAACAACGTATTGGACGCTTTGGCTGGAAAGCCATTAACGCAAGTCTACGCACCCAAAATGCCAATGCCATGTCACAAGATATGGGCTTGACTACCTCAGTGTTTATGGAGCCCAATTGTACGGTGAACCAACCGATTTGTTGGACCGCGGCAAACGGCGGCTCTCCAGAAGTCTCAGACAGTAGCTTGGATGCGGTGAGCGACTTTATGACGGCATTGGCCGTTCCTGAGCGGCGCACGGGTGACTTAGCGACCTTTAATAAAGGGGCGAGCCTTTTTGCGCAAGTCGGCTGTACAGGCTGTCACACGCCCAAGCAGAAGACAGGCGATAGCAGTCGCTTTCCACTACTATCACAGCAGACCATTTATCCTTATACCGACTTGCTGCTTCATGATATGGGCGCAGGTTTGGATGATGGAGTAAAAGAAAAGAACGCAGAGAGCTATGAATGGCGCACACCGCCATTGTGGGGTATTGGGATTGTGGCGCGTGACCCAGAAGCCCGTTTTTTGCATGATGGTCGCGCCAATAGTTTGACTGAGGCCATACTCTGGCATGGCGGTGAGGCAGAAGCAGTAAAGACACGCTTTAAGCAACTGTCTGCCACGCAAAAACAAACATTATTGACATTTTTGAACGGTATTTAAGAGGCAAAGTTAACGTTCCAGCAGTTACAAAAAAGGGCTACCATCGGTAGCCCTCTTTTGTACATGATACTTGTACTTAGTCATCATTCTCGGCGATGTTTCGTAGTGCTATCAGGTGCCTGAGCGTCATCAGGCAAAAGGGATTTGACCGTTAGGTTGGCATGATGCTGATCGAGATTGTCTTCTGGACGACCAAACGTTCTTGCCGTCCATGTCAGTACCACGATAGCAGCGCTTAACAACATGATAGCCACCGAAATCGTCGCCAGTAGCCATAAGTGAAAGTAATCTGAGACAGCCTGCACATCGACGACCAAATGTCGTGACAAGGCTGTAATGGCAATAAATATCAAAAACTGTACGGGCAGACGATGGGTCTTAAAGTAAATACCTATCATCGCCAGTAGCTCAAGATAAATAAACAGCATCAAAATATCTTTTAAATCCGCTGAGCCTTTTTGGAGGATATATATAAACTCTTTACCCGCCGTCCAAACCACCACCACACTGATTAAAAACAAGATTACGTAATGACAGATATCGACAAACTCTCTACCAACACCTTGTAATCGCTCATGAATACCGACGTTTTTTTTAGCCATGCTTTTAGCTCCTATCAACTGGGATGGGGTTGACTGAGCCTGAGTCTGTGCTGCTCAGACCCTCTTATCCATTGGCGATTAGCACTCGTATGAGTCGTGGCTTAGCTGACAGCCAAACCAGCTGATTTTTCAGCCGCATCGACCGTTTGGCGAATGAGCGTGTTAATGGTCATCGGACCGACACCACCGGGTACTGGCGTATAAGCACTGGCGATATTTTCCACGCCCTGCATTTCGATATCACCAACGCCGCCATCATCGGTTGGGTGGAAACCTGCATCAATAACAACCGCCCCTTTCTTAATCCATTCTGCTTTAATCAACTCAGGCACCCCTACTGCCCCAACCACGATATCTGCGCGCTGAATATGAGCGGCCAAGTCCTGAGTTTTGGAATGGCAAATGGTGACGGTACAGTTGGCGTTCAATAGCATCATCGCCATTGGTTTACCCAAGATGGCACTGCGCCCTACTACCACGGCCTCCAAGCCTGCCAGCTCTATATCGTAATGCGCTAATAGATGCATGATGCCTTGCGGTGTGCATGAACCATAAGCGGACTGTTGCATCGCCATACGGCCAAAACCAAGACACGTCACCCCATCGACGTCTTTTGCCAAATCGATTTGCTCAAAGCAGGCACGCTCATCAATATGGGCGGGTACGGGATGTTGTAGCAAAATACCATGCACATCAGGGTTATTGTTTAGCTCATCTATCTTTGCCATCAATTGCTCGGTAGTGGTCGCAGCTGGCATCTCGACACGTATAGAGTCCATACCGACACGCTTACAAGCATTACCTTTCATCCGCACATACGTCGCTGACGCTGGATCATCACCAACCAATATCGTCGCAAGGCTTGGTGTACGTCCAGTTTTATCCTTGATGGCATCCACGCGGGTGCGCAGTTGCTGTTCTATTTGTTTGGCAAGGGCTTTGCCGTCCAAAATGGTGGCGGATGGTTGGGCAATAGACATAGTAACTCCAATAGAGGAAGCGTTAAAAAAGTAAAGACAATGCCCGCAATGACCTTGCACGCCTGTCTTTTGCTTGGGTAGTATTGAATGAACTGAAGGTGTTTTTGCCTTTGGTATTGTACCTGTCTGCGCTATAGAATCCTAGCGTGTATTGAGGGTCAACCAAAAATTCACGCATCGAGAATGAGACTTTAAGATAAACAAAAGGAATTCACTGATTAATTATTAAGAGAAGGTTTTAGCTAAAAATGTACATGAGCAGGAATGTCAACAAGTGTATAGCTTTAGAAGGTTTAAATAAAAAACGGCCTATTAGCATTTAATAGACCGTTTTATAACTTTTAAGAGTTTTAGATAGTTAAGTGAACTGCAATCTAGTAGGTTTGTAACTCTAAGCCTACTGCGGCACCAATATCACTGGATTGGCTATCAGAATCTACCGCCCACAGTCTGGTGGTAACCAGCGCTTTCGGCTGTAGCTGATGCTCCCATGCCACATCGATACCTGTCAGCTTATCGGTAGTAGGAAATGCTTGATTAATAGCTTCATCTGCTTGATTGACTTTTGCATACTGCACTTTAGCATTAATAAAATTGCGATTATCAAGCCATAGGCGACCACCAAGCGCGATGCTCTCCGCATCACCGCCTAACGCATACCCCAATGGATAGCCTTGCTGATAATACCCATCTGTATAAGTACCATGGTCATAAGAGACACCCCGAACGTCGCCACTAGTGCGTGTATCTGTGTACTCCGCATAAAGCTGATAAGGCTTACCGTAAGCACTAGAAGCATAGTCTGCGCCCGCTAGATACATATTTTTGGCAGGTAGTCCCCCTGCTTCATCCTCACCGACATACTGAGCATAAACGCCAGCAGGTACATTCACCAATAGTGCTAAATTTAAGCGTGCATCGAACCCACCAAGTTGATTAGCAGGGTCGCCCTCTACATTACCATCATCAGCATTATCTTTGGTTCCCAACACTGCATCGGTAAAAGAGCTAAAGCTTTCTGGTCGGCCCTCTCCGCCCCACATAAAGGTACGAGATGCACCAACCTCTAACCATGGCCAAGGACTCGCAGTAAGGCGCGCACCAAATAGTTTCGCATCTGGAATGGCTTCATAATCTTCTAGCTGACCCGCGAACAGCTGATACTGCCAAGGCCCTACCCACGATAAATACTGATTAGTCGGAGCGGTTTGCGTATCACGCTGCATGGTAAAACCTGCAACCGGTAAGCTCGCATCGCCTCGAATGAGACTACCATCATGACCTGGCCCCCACCATGCTGGTACTTTACCCGCTATTAACCATTGATTGGCTGCTGTACCGGCGATATATGATCCTTCAAAACTGACATCACTATCATCATCGATAAGCTCATCGTTCTTCAGGTTGGCTTGCAAATTAAACTCCCAATCCGCTTCACTCAGCGATACGCCTACTGTTGCCTGTTGACCAGCAAGCTGATCATCTGCAAACGTTTGTGGGAGCTGCTCTCGATCGGTCTGAACGTATAATCCTGCCGAACCTTTAACCAATGAATCACGATTTTGATTGAGCCTAGCCTGTACCGACTGTAGTATCTGCTGCTGCGCTGGCGTCTGGGCATTAGCGGTATTGACAGCGCGTTTGATCTCGTTAGCAGTCAGTGGCCAAGTGCTGGTGCTAATGTGCATCACCCCTTGAGTATCCAGCCAATCCAGATCTGCCTTTAGCTTCAAATCATTCATATACAGGTTTTGTGCGGATGCCCACATTGACATCATCCCAAGACCTACTAACAAACTAAATTGCTTATGTTTTGGTTGCTTATACATGGTTACCACCTTTTTATAAATGGGACTTATCTATGCCAGATAAGCAATTAAGTAATAAATACACTTTTAAAGCATACATATCAACGCACACGTTATAAGCAAACTAGGCTTGACTGGCCTTATCAATATTTGCCAACACACTATCCAATGCCTGTACGGTTTGCGCAATCTCTGCTTGTGTCAGCGTTGGATGCACGAGAAACATCAAGCTGGTCTCGCCAAGCTGCTTGGCGACTGGTAATCTGCTTTTTGGACGTAAACCCGTACCATCAAACGCTTTTTCCAGATACACCTCAGAGGCTGATCCAGAAAAACAAGGCACGCCTTGCTCATTGATCTCTTGAATAATACGATCTCGCGACCAATCTTCAGGTAGGCTCTCTGACCGCACATAGACGTAGAGCTTATAATAGGCGTGGGTCGAATCTGCAAACTGAAGCGACTCTTCTAATCTTGGCGCAGAAAGGTAGCCTTTTGCTTCCCACTTAGCACACGCATCTAATATAGCGTGAGCATTGGCGGTACGAGCCGCTGTCCAATCGCTCATACGCTCAAGTTGAATACGACCGATGACCGCTTGCATTTCGGTCATGCGCCAGTTGGTACCAAAGCTCTCATGCAACCAACGATAACCAGGTGGGTGTTCCGTTTCATATACGGCAGCATAGCTTTTGCCATGGTCTTTATACGCCCACATCTTGCGCCACAACTGCTCGTCATTGGTGGTAACCATACCGCCCTCACCGCCTGTAGTCATGATCTTATCTTGGCAAAAGCTCCATGCACCGATATGCCCAATACTACCAACGCTGCGACCTTTATAACGCGCACCATGTGCTTGAGCGCAGTCCTCAATCACATAGAGATTGTGCTGCTCTGCCAACGCCATGATGCCATCCATATCACAAGGCCAACCTGCCAAATGTACGCACACGATGCCCTTGGTTTTATCCGTCAGTACTGCAGCGATTGACTCAGGCGTAATGTTACCTGTGGTCTCGTCAACATCAGCAAAAACCGGAGTTGCTCCCGTATTGACCACCGATGAGATACTAGCAATAAAGGTCCGCGGCGTCACAATCACTTCATCGCCTGCGCCAATATCTAGTGCTTGTAAGGCTACATCTAAGGCAAGCGTACCATTACTCATGGCAACCGCGTAACGACTGCCTGTCCAGTCAGCAAACTCTCGCTCAAATTGACGGCACTCTTGCCCTGTCCAGTAGTTGACTTTATTAGATAGTAATACTTGGCTGACGGCATCGGCCTCGATTTGAGTAAAGCTTGGCCAAGGTGAAAAAGGGGTGTTTAGCATAGTCGTCTCAATAACTCTATTTATGGATAACGGAAGCACTTAGCTTAAGGTTTGTTTAGTGGCCTTGCAGGGTTGCCGACTACTACCACGCCAGCTGGCACGTCTTTGGTAACGACCGCCCCCATCCCGACGATGGCACCTTTGCCAATAATTAATGGCTTATCAGGCGTCCCTTGCTTGATGACTGCACCTGTGCCGATATAGGCATGGTCATGGATATGAATATTACCATTACAACTGACGCGAGGGGCAAAGGTGACATAATCGCCAATGATACAGTCATGCTCGACATAACTATATAAATTGGCATGAAAGCATTTACCGATAGTGACGTTAGCGGCAATGGTGACAAATGGACTGAGGGCAGCACCGGCAGCGATACTGACTGCATCCATAATTAAGGTGTTCGCTCCCTGTACTGTCCACAGTGAGATACCATCTTCAACCAATTGTTCTGCTATTTTTTGACGAATATGGCTATTAGCAATGGCTATAAGAACAAACTTACCATCGCTATTTATACTCTTAAATTTTGCATAATTCATCGCCGTATAGCCGTTGACAGTCGTCTCTTCCTCTAATGCGTCGTCAATAAATACGATTTGACTATCTGCTTGAGCATTTAAGCGCCGTAATTGATCAACGGCGACTGGCATTAAGCTACGACCACAGCCTGAGGCACCATAGACGGCAAATACTTTACTCATAGCTATTTTCTAAAGCTGACTGATTTTGAGAGCCAGTAAATTTACTCATTGTCGCCTCACCGTCGGCACTAATGCCATCTTTGATCACCACTTTTTTTACCGTCTTAAGCAGTATCTTGATATCTAACCACAATGATTGATTATCGACATACCATGTATCTAACTCAAACTTTTTATCCCAACCAATAGCATTACGACCATTCACTTGCGCATAACCGGTAATGCCAGGGCGTACATTATGACGACGCGCTTGCTCTTTACTATATAGCGGCAGATATTCCATCAATAACGGGCGTGGTCCGACTAAGCTCATATCGCCTCTGACAACATTCCACAGCTCAGGCAGCTCATCCAAACTACTATTACGTAGCATTTTACCAAAGTCAGTCAAGCGCTCACTATCAGGCAAAGGATTGCCCGCACTATCTATGGCATCCTTCATGGTACGAAACTTAATCATCTCAAACGGCTTACCGTCTAGACCCGGGCGGGTTTGACGAAATAGCACTGGCGAGCCTAAGTTCTTTTTAACTTTGTAAGCAGTGATGGCGTATACCGGAGATAGGGCTACTAAAGCGGTGGTTGCAGCAGTGATATCGAAAAGGCGTTTTATCATTTATAAACCCAACATATCTATAAATCGTTTATTTACTTTATCAGCATCGAATTTTTCTTGCGCTATTTTATAACTTTCATAGCCCATTTTCTTAATCTCTTCAGGATGCTCTATGAAATAAATCATTTTTTCTGCTAACGCTTGTGGATTCCACTTCTCTACTAAGAAGCCATTGACGCCATCAACCACTGTCTCGCGACAACCGGGCACGTCTGTAGTGACTACAGCACGTCCAATAGCCATCGCCTCTTGGGTACTACGGGGTACGCCTTCACGATATGAAGGCAATACAAACACATGGCTGTCTGCAATCCATTTTTGGACGTCATCGACCTGACCAGGATAATTGATAATATTTAATGAAACTAGTCTGTCTAGTTCTGATTGCTGCAGAGCACCGGGATTAGAAGAGTCTATCGCTCCTAATACCGTAAACTGTACATTAGGATAACTCTGTTTAACGATTTTCGCTGCTGCTATAAAGTCATGTATTCCTTTCTCTTTTAACATACGTCCAATAAATAAAAAGTTAATAGGTGAGTCAATATTTTCTATAGGTTGATGGCTGTACTTATCTAAGTCCAAACCTATACCACCCAATACGTCTAGTTCCTTTACTTTTATACGATAAGCCTCTAATAGATCCTTTGGATCATCTGGATTTAGAAATATGATGTTGTCAAGTTGTGGTAAAGCTATTTTATAAAGAAGCACTTGAATGCTTTTGATTAACTGTGCTTTTTTACTCAGTCCTTCCGGTTGTTCTGTAAATGCATACCCTAGACCTTCTAGCATACCAATCACTCGTGGTACTTTAGCAAGTTTTGCTGCTAAGGTACCAAAGATAACGGGCTTAGAAAAGTAGGAAAAAACCAAATCTGGAGCTATTTCTTTGATTTTTTTAGTTAAGGCGTAGGTTGTTTTAGCATCAGCTAAGGGGTTCATTCCTCCACGATTTGATTCGTAAGTTATAGGTATCGCACCTGACGCCTCTATTTTACTTAGCTCTTCTTCCGTATATTCAGAAGTAAAAGCATATACAGTATAGCTTTTCGCAAGCAAAGCTTTTATCAAATCAGCACGAAAGCCTAAAAAACTAGAAGCGACAGTACCTATAATAACTATTTTCATTTTATCTAACCTATAATCTCTTTGACGACAATCTTTTAATTCTTAAAATATAAAAGAAACTGATGTAAATAGCTAAGTAGTTATATATTCTTAATCTAACTGCAGTACCTAGGTTGTCATTGCCAATCAACCATACACTGCCATAGACAACGAAAAATATAATAAGAAAACGAACAAAATTATCCGCTAGTCTAATATTTTTGACTACATATACTAGCATGAAAAAAAATGGCACAGTCTCAACTAAAAACAAAATTATCGCAAGTGGGTTTGTAACATATAGGCCGAATAGTTGACCTAAAGCACTTAATATAAAGTTTGGAATGAACATGATAGGGTTAGAAAAATCTAAGCCTAGGGTAGAAGCACCTCCAACCTCTTCAAAACCTGAACGATAGTCAGTAAGAAAATCAAGATAACCTAAATAGTTAACGAAAAACAAAGCTGAAAAATATAATACCGCAAGAAAGACTAAACGTCTCTTAGTGAATCTTATTTTCCAAAGAAAAAGAGCTAATAGGAATGCATAACCTAAATACGGTCTTAAGCCTAATAAGAAAAAGCCAATAATTAGTGAAAATATAAACAACAGTAAGAAATTTACATAATTTGAACTATTCAAACATCTTTTTACTACCAAACAGCCTACTAAGAAGCTAAAAACCATGAATACATCACGATAAACATCAAATGTATAAAAGAAAATTGTTGGGTAGATCAAACATAACAGAATTATATAAAGATAATTCTTTTGATCCTCTTTAAAGTTAAGGTCTGCAAGCTTGTTTACTAAACCAGGGATAAAGAATAAACTTATAAAAAATAATAGGTAGGAAGTGATAATACGTGAATATAACCCACGATCATTAAGATACCTCAACATCACTGGCCATATATTCACAGCAGAATCAGCGTAGCCTAAAGCATAATCATTGTAGTACTCAGCATCATTTCCTCCACCCAGACCAATTGAAAAAAAGTCGTTTTGTATCGCAATAAAGAATAGGCTTTTTATAAAGACCAGTAGTACTATAGTAAATACCAGAAAGGCACTTGGTAAAATTTTAAATACTTTCATTGACAACTTCTCTTAGAAAGCCCTCGAAATTTGAATGAGATAATATATTTTCCCAAGAGTAATCTTTCATAACAGAATAATTAAAACTATTCAAATTTTCAAATTTTGTAATATCTAGTGTAGTATCACAACTTAACCAAAAAGGCTGATAATTTATGTTCTTAAAAAAATATTCTGCCCACTCATATCTATTAGAAATAACTTTCAAGCCTGATGCTAAATACTCTAAAGTTTTAGTGCTAGTTTGGATATTATACGGATAGATATCAGGTGTATAATTTAACCCAAACCTGGCATTTCTATAGATCTCTGGAAGCAATTCACGATTGACCGCACCTATAAGAGTAATATTTTCAGAGTTCAATAAATCTCGATCTTCTATCGTTAGCTTTCCAACTACTAATACCTTGTAACTCTTAGCAAGATTTAATAAAGTTTCTATTAAACCATTGCGTCCAGACACAGAACCACAATAAACTATATCATAATCTGGATTTTCATTGGGTTTTTGAAAAAGGTTTTCATCAACACCCATATCCCTGTAAATAAAAGGTATTTTATCTTCAAAAAATAAATGCTCATGAACAAAATTATTTAAAAAAATACGACCATTAGGTTTATTGTTTATTAGTTTTTTACCGAAATTTTTCAACTTCGCATAAGGAGGAGTAGATAAACTTTGATATTCATGAATTTCTTTTGCTCTACCTTTCTTTTTCTCCCAAAAAGGCTTTAATCCCGTGATATATAGATTAATATCATTATCGGGATCTAATTTGTAATCCAGTTGTACAATATGGCCCTTTCTAATTAAATATTTCTGATAAGCATAAGATTCTGGAGTATATGCATTTTCTGAAATTGGTATGCCAATGATCATTGACTGCTATCCTTGGTTTATAAAATCTGTTAAGAAATATCCTCAAGAGGTAATGTATCACTCAAGTCAATATGGCTATCCAATCACCAATAATTTTATCAATCTGATAAGTTTTAGCTTTTATTAAGCTATCTTTTCTTATTTCTGCTCTTCTAATATCATCGTTCATAAGCTCAATAAGAGACAAGCTTAATTCTTCAATATCTTCTGGAGGCACTAGAATAGATCCCGTTTTACTAAGTATTTCTGAAGGTCCTACCTCACAGTCAAAGCTAACTATTGGTAGGCCAAATGATAATGCTTCAATAAGCACCATTCCAAATCCTTCAAATCTAGAGCTCAAACAAAAAATATCAGCTTTCTCATAATATTTAGAAACATCATTGGTGTTTCCTGTAAGTGTAACACTAGAGGATAATTCATTATTTACTATGAAGTTTTCTAATTCATATCTTTCCTCGCCTTCTCCCACAATTATAAGCTGCCAATCTGGATTAGCCCTGCTTACTTTTATCCATGCCATTAGCAATAAGTCGAATCCTTTTTGGTGAGCAAGCCTACCCGTTGCTATTACAGTCTTATTATTAGTATTAACTGGAGAAGTCTTAACACTAAAAGGACTAGGGTTTGGAATAGATATTATTTGATTATTATGTTTAGTATTATTAAGCCAAAAATTCTTATCAGTTTCAGTAAGAGTAACAACTAAATCACAGTAGCGAGCCGCTAGTTTGCGAGCTATATCTCTACTTGGTTTCCCTAAGTTATATTTAAAATTAAAATGCTCCCAACATACTTGCTTAGTTTTTAAGCCAATTAAAGCAGGTAACGTAAAAACATAAGAATTACTATCTACTAAAATCAAAGAATGAATATTATTTTTTTTCACAAAATCTCTAATTTTTAGAATAGTGCTAAAATAATTTTTCTTAAAAGAAACGTTCGAAGGAAAAATCGCATATAACTTTATATCAGCTTCTAATTCAAAAAAAGATTGATTCCCTTCAAAAAAACTCAATATAGTTATATTGAAGCTATTTTTCGTAAGCTCATTTGCAATCAGACTAGTTACTCTTTCAGTCCCACCAGAATAATTCATATTACCAATTAAAAAACATATATTTTTCATAAAAACCTTATTATTTTTATCTATTCTTAATTTTACTTCTAATCGAGAAAAGAGGAAAAAAAATCATAGGTAATAAAGCTGCGATTTTAAATACCGATTGCTCAAAACTTACATTCTTGTATTTTAACGATTTATCTACATACCTTCTAAACAACTCTATATCTTTATCATATACTGCATAGCTATACGCACATCTCAACATAGCTAGCGAATATGATTTTTGTATTAACTCTAATTTATAGCTATCATCTTTAAAGGTATTAAAAGCTTTTGCAAAGACTCTTTCCGCTCCTAATGATAAATCCCTATTGATCTTCTTATTATCAAAACTAATACCGACACCTACTCTATATGCACCTAACATTTCATTCGTATGATAAATATAATCACTTTCCAAACTTGCAACATGTATATCAATATCTAATATTTTAGGATTGTTTAAAAGTTCTTCCCAAAAATTAGAATCATACTTATTTCTGAACATTTTAGAGGAATGAGCAAAAAATGGTAGATTCTGATACAAATGGAAAATATCATATTTTCCCTGAGGATGTGTTAAACCTCTATTTTTAAATTCTCCATTCGAGTCTATTTGCTTTACATCATGAGTACAGATATTACAATCTATGTTACTTTCTAAAATGTCAAATTGTTTTTGTAGTTTAGCTGGGAATGCCAAATCATCACCATCTATATGAGCAATATATTTACCCTTTGCTGCAATATAAACTTGCTTAATGTTTTCAACAGCTCCTACATTTTTACGATAAAAAATAGGTCTTATTAAATGTGGATACCTATCAACATATTGCTGTACGATAATACGAGTATTGTCCGTAGAACAATCTTCACCAACTATAATTTCGAATTTAAAATTTGTTTCTTGGCTTACTAAACTTTCTAAGCATTCGGCTATATATTTTTCTTGATTATAGCAAACCACACATACAGATAATTCAATCTTTTCATTCATTTATAGAAAACCTTTTATTTTAGTAGCTATTTTTTCACGCATTATATCAGAGGCTAAGCTAGCGACAGCTATTGCTATTGCACTAATTATTCCTAGGCTTAGGATAATAATCCAACGATCATTACCTGTTAAAGGCCATATAAAAGAGCAGCTGATCAATAAAATAGAAACTGGGATATAAATACAAAGCACATCTTTAATAATCCAACTTAGATGTAGGCCTGGAACTAACTTATGATGAACATATCCCACCCAAGTAATCAAATATAAAGCATTAATACTTAACCACGCATAACCTGCCCCTACGCCACCATAGTAAGTAGCAGCAACAATTACAGCAGGAATTAATGTCAAAACTATAATTGCATTACCAATTAAATGATATCGTAAGTTGCCTAAAGCATATTGAAGGTAATAAGGAAAAGCAGCAACAGCTAAAGCACCGTTACCTAATACATATAAACGTAGAATAGGGGCTGCATTGGATGAAATGAGATTATCGCCTGTCCATGCATAAACCAGTGCTTCGGCATAAACTGCGACAACAATCGCTGCAGAGCCTGCTAGAACGCTAACTAATTGTGTGGAGTTTCTATAGACTTTAATCATTTCTTCATGCTTACTTTCTGCATGAAGTCGGGCCATTCGAGGCATGATTACAATACTGATAGGCGTACTCAAAATCGTAATACCTCCTGCCACTAAAACAGCTAAGGTAAAGTATCCATATTCAGTAAGAGGTAATATTCCTGATAAAATCAACTTATCAGTTTGCGTGACCAGTATCCAAACTGACGATGTAAATGCTATAGTCACAGCAAATTTCAACACAGGTCTGACAGGCTTAAATGACCAGCCTATAGGTTCTGTTAATGTACTCAATGAAGGCTTCAACAAGCTTGTCATAAAAAACAAGCCAGAAACCTCAAAAAACGCTACCGCAAGTTGATGTAAGAAAAAAACTAAAGGCGTAAAACCATAAAGCCACATGCTTACAAATACAGCAATAAATCTAAGCGAGGCAATGACAATATTGAATCCACTTAACCAGACTAAACGCTCTGATCCTGTTATAACACCACGATATAATCCACCAAGCCAACGCAGCGCTAAACTAATTGCCATGATTTGTACTGCGATAACAACTTCCCTCGTGCCTAATTCCTCGATATTTAACCATTTATTTGCAATGAAATCAGACATAAACCATATTATGCCTCCTCCCAACATTGCAATGAATACAAAAATAACACTCAATGCTCTAAATAATTGCCTATAGGCTAATGCCGACATCGAACCACCACGATAACGAGCTGTCTCACGGGCGATTGTTGGAGTAAGTCCCATATCTAGCAAGCCAAACCATGCTTGTAGCATAGTAAAGACACCGACCAAACCATAAGCCTCGGCACCCATATATTTAATATATAAAGGAAGAATTAAGATGCCGATAGCTGCTACATAAATTTGACTAGCATAGTTGGCTATTACATTTTTTCTAAGAGACAAAGGCTTTCACCTTATTTAATTTCTTTTCTAATTCAAGTAAATCTCTTTTTCTCTCTTTTATTTTCTTTGCAGGAGTACCCATGTAGATACCAAACTCTTCACAATCTTTTGTAACCAAACTTAAAGCACCAACAGCGACACCTTCATTAATATTTATATTTGGTAATATGACCGTTCCTGAGCCTACTATCGCATGCCTACCAATAGTGACTGCCCCATCTGTTACATTTGTAAATTCAGCAGGTATGGTAGGGCCTGTCATGAACATGCCACTGTAATCGTCATTGCTACTATAAACAGAAACCCTTGAAGACAATCCAGCAAAGTCTTCTATCAATATTTTACCAGCTCCCATTATGCTCACGCCAATTGCAATATGGACGTGACAACCTATTTCAATACCACCTTCACCAGCAGATAAAACGGCAAAATCATCAATACGAGTGTTATTTCCAATACTGATATTTTTACAATTGTAATAAGAGGCTTTACTCGAAAGAAGAACATTTTCACCGACTGATTTAAAGCCCATAGACTTTATTTGTTCACTATCTAAGAATGACATACTAACTCTCTTTGATCAGATTTATAATTTTTTCAATATTTTCATTATTTAAACTCGGATACATAGGTAGGCAAAGTATTCGACTAGCAATATTCCTTGAATTATCACACACTTGTTTACTGTTTATATACTCTAAGGTATCTAAGCTTGGATAAAAATAACGTCGAGGCAAGATGCCATTTTCTTTGAGCTTGCTTTCAATCTTTAGTAACTGTGCTTCACTATCAAACAATGTAGGGGCGTAAGCTGCATTGTTTTTGCTATACTCATTCCACTTTTGCAACTTGACTGCATCTAATAAACCTTTACTATAAGTTAGCCAAATAGTTTCACGTTTTTTTCTAACTTCCTCTATATCATCTAATACACATAAGCCCATTGCTGCCTCGAACTCATTCATTTTAGCGTTGGTACCCAATGACGTAACAGAAGTTGGACTACTAATACCAAAATTAATCATCAGTCTGATTTTTTTAGCCAGCTCATCGTCATTAGTGATGACTGCCCCACCTTCGATAGTATGGAAAAGCTTAGTCGAGTGAAAGCTCAGTGTACTGATATCACCGTAATTCAAGACGCTTTGAGATTTATACTCTGAACCAAAAGCATGTGCAGCATCATAAATAACTTTTAATTTATGCTTATCAGCAATGGCCTGAATTGCTTCAACATCACATGGATTGCCAAATACATGTACAGGCACAATAGCGCTGGTATTAGAGGTTATCTGATCTTCTATCTGTGCTGGATCTATATTAAAAGTTTTTGGATTGATGTCAGCAAAGATAGGAGTCAAACCCTCCCAGGCTAGCGTGCTAGTTGTCGCAGCAAAACTAAAAGGTGTAGTGATCACGTCACCTTTTAACGCTAACGCTTTATAAGCTAGTTGCAGAGCAAACGAACCGTTAGCTACCAGGATTATATTTTTAACCCCTAAATATTCTGCTAGCCTACGCTCTAACTCTTGCAACAAACTACCATTGTTAGTCAACCATCCACTATCAAAAATACGATCAACATAAGATTGATATTTTGCTTTGTTAGGTAGATAAGCTTTGGTAACTGGTATCATAGTACTTACTCTTGAGCTAGAGAAATTAAATATTGACCATACGCATTTTTGCGCATTGTTTGGCCAACCTTAGCCACTTGTTGTTTAGTCAGCCAGCCGTTATTAAGAGCAATCTCTTCTAAGCAAGCCACTTTATAGCCTTGGCGCTTTTCAATAGTTTCAACAAACTGCGCCGCTTCTAATAAGCTCTCATGTGTACCCGTGTCTAGCCAAGCAAAACCACGACCTAGTAGTTCTACATTTAGATCACCACGTTCCATATACATCTGATTGACGGTAGTGATCTCGACTTCGCCTCGATCAGAAGGCCTTACCTTTTTCGCAATTTCTATGACATCGTTATCATAAAAATACAAACCAGTTACCGCATAATTAGATTTAGGCTTGACAGGCTTTTCTTCTATTGAAATCGCGCGCTTATCTTCATCGAATGCCACGACGCCAAAACGTTCTGGATCTTTGACTTGATAGCCAAAGACGGTTGCACCTTTTTGACGATTGACTGCTTGACGGAGTAATGGGGTAAAGCCTTGACCATAAAAGATATTATCCCCAAGCACTAAGCAGACATTACTATCACCAATAAAGTCTTCGCCGATAATAAAGGCTTGAGCCAAGCCATCTGGACTCGGTTGAACCGCATAACTGATATCGATGCCAAGCTCTTGACCATCAGCGAGTAAGCGCTTAAAACCGTCTATATCATCTGGTGTGCTGATAATAAGCACCTCACGGATACCTGCGAGCATCAGTACAGACAAAGGATAATAAATCATTGGTTTATCGTAGATAGGTAGCAGCTGCTTAGAGACGCCTTTAGTAATGGGGTAAAGACGCGTACCTGAACCACCTGCTAAAATAATACCTTTAGTATTCATTTATTTACCTGCTCCTAGTCTCTCACGTTGGTAGCTGCCATCTTGAACGCGGCTGCACCACTCCATATTATTCAAATACCATTCAACCGTTTTTCTGATACCACTATCAAACGTCTCTGTCGGTGTCCAATTTAACTTATCGGCAATTTTGCTTGCATCAATAGCATAGCGCAAGTCGTGCCCTGGACGGTCTTTTACAAACGTAATTAATGATTCGTACGGATGACCATTTGCCTGTGGTTTTAGTTCATCTAAAATGTGACAAATCGTTTTGACCACTTCAATATTTTGCTTTTCATTATGTCCACCGATATTATAAGTCTCACCCACTTTGCCTTCAGTGACTACTTTGTATAATGCACGCGCATGATCCTCTACAAATAACCAATCACGTATTTGATTGCCTTTACCGTAAATAGGTAAAGCTTTGCCATCCAAGGCATTCAAGATAACTAATGGGATAAGCTTTTCAGGAAAATGGTAAGGACCATAGTTATTAGAGCAGTTAGTCACTAAAATAGGGAACCCATAGGTACGATGCCAAGCTCGAACCAAATGATCAGAGCTAGCTTTACTTGCTGAATAAGGTGAACTTGGCGCATAAGGGGTATTTTCAGTAAATAAATCCGTCGTGCCTTCTAGATCACCATACACCTCATCAGTAGAAATATGATGAAACTTAAATTGTTGCTTATCTAGGTCATCAAGATTTTGCCAATATTGACGCGCCACCTCTAATAAATGATACGTACCTACGATGTTGGTATTAATAAATTCGGCAGGTCCATCGATAGAGCGATCTACATGTGACTCTGCTGCTAAATGCATCACAAGATTGGGTTTAAAGCTATCGAATGCTTGCTCTAACGCTTCCTTGTCACAAATATCGATCTGTTGAAATGTATATCTTGAATTTTTATCAACTTCTTTAAGGGATTCTAAATTACCTGCATAGGTTAACTTATCAATATTTAAGACTTCGTCATCCGTATTATGGATAATATGGCGTATAACAGCAGAGCCAATAAAGCCTGCACCACCAGTAACTAATATTTTCATAAAAAACCTATTTTTTAAAGCTAAAATTAAATGAGTGCTTTAAGACATTTATTGCTTGGTATTAGAATTAGATATTTATAGATATGTTTTAAATTACTTTTTCTTATTTATTTTGTGCTTTCTTTATAGCCATCTACAAACCGCTTAAACTGCTGCTTTAGCCAAGGGACATCAAACTCTTTTTGTTTTTCAGTCAGCTCAAACAATACCGATTCAAGCTCATCCAATGGAAAGCTATGCTCTATTGCTTGCATGATAAGAGGGTGATCAGTCGATTCGACATTATCTTCACCAATGATCAGCTCTTCATAGAGCTTCTCTCCGGCCCTAAGTCCAGTAAAAATCACTTCGATATCACCTTCAGGATGAGCAGCATCTTTAATATCAAAACCACTTAAATGAATCATTCGCTGTGCCAGGTCAACTATTTTGACTGGCTCGCCCATATCAAGCACAAACACCTCACCACCTGATGCCATTGCACCCGCTTGGATGACCAAGTTTGCCGCTTCTGGAATCGTCATAAAGTAACGAGTCACATCAGGATGGGTGACCGTAATCGGTTTACCTTGTTCTATCTGCTTGGTAAATAAAGGTACGACAGAGCCTGACGAGCCGAGTACGTTACCAAAACGCACCATACTGATACAGGTTTGGTTATCCGTATGGCTTAGCGCTTGGCAAACTAACTCTGCCAGACGCTTAGAGGCACCCATCACATTGGTCGGTCTTACGGCTTTATCGGTCGAGATCAGTACAAATGTTTCTACATTTGCTGCAATCGCCGCTCGGGCACAGTGATAAGTGCCTTTGGTATTATTAATAACGCCTTCAAAAGGATTATGCTCTACCATTGGCACATGTTTATAGGCAGCTGCATGATAAACCGTTTGGATGTTATAGAGATTTAGTATTCTAAGCAGGTTGGATTCGTTGGTGACATTACCGATGACCGCAATAATTTTAATATCTTGATAAGCAGGCGTATTTGCTTGCTTAATGGTTAGCTCTTGATGGATGCTATAAAGCGCAAACTCAGATAGCTCATAAAGAACGAGACATTTTGGCTTATTCTTGATTACTTGACGACATAGCTCGCTACCGATAGAACCACCAGCGCCTGTAACTAACACGCACTTATCTTTAATATTTAGTTGGAGTAATTTTTCATCAGGTTCGACAGTCTGTCTGTCTAGCACATCTAAGATATCCACTTTACGCATACTACTGACGGTCACTTTTTCGTCAGCGATTTCTTCTAGACTGGGCAGTTCTTTTATTTTTATAGCAATGCCTGAAAGTTTGTCTATAATCTGTCTTTTTTGCGCGCGGCTGATAGAAGGAATAGCCAAAAATACCTGCGCAATATCTAATTCTTCTACTAAGCTTACTAAATCATAAGCCGGATAAATCTTTTTACCGAGCAAATAAGCACCAGCAAGCTGTGGATCATCATCAACGTAAGCCACAACATTATATTTATGTGAGTTTCTTAAACCCTCTAATAAATCTCGACCAGCCTCTCCGGCGCCGTAAATAACAACATTATCATAAACACCATCGTCTTTGAGGCGACGCTGAGCTCTACCGCTCCAGCGCATTAAAATCTCACGAATAATAAGACGACTATTCCATAACCAGATAAAGAAGAAAAATAGAAAGATAATAGGAACGGAGCGCGGTATATCTTCTGAAGGATTTAAATAGATGATAATCTCGTAAACAACGATGAGCACAAAGAATAGCTTTGCGACACTACCCATCACCGTATCTAAAAAACCACGTGCTACGCCTTTATAAAAACCAATCAAATATAAACCGACGATGGGCAGCGTACCATAAGATAATAATATGATAGGACTAATGTTATGAGCGATGTCACCATAGCGCAACGACAACGCTAAGAACAGGCACACTAAAGATGCTACCAAGTCTGTAGTGAGTAAAATCGCTCGTTTTACACTACGGGGCAACGATAACAAGTATTCGGCTATACGTTGTAGCCAGCCAGTTTTGCCATTAAGTGATGGATAATCACTTGACGGTTTTGAATTAGTAGACATAACACTCAACCACTTAAAAACGTGAATTTTGGTAGAATTTCCAAAAAGCTAACTATTGGTTATTACCATAAGCATAACTATAGTGATAACTATATTTGCTCATAATCCCTTGTTGTACATCGTTGAGAATGATACCGTCGACCTTTATATTGGCTTTATTCATCTGATTAACCGCATAAACCAGCTGCCCTTCTATAGAATCGTCGTATCTAGTTACCATCAATACCTTATCCGCGTGCTGCGCTAATATCATAGCGTCAGAAGCGGCCAATACTGGTGGCGAGTCGATGACAATATAATCATAATGCAAATTAAGCTCTGCCATTAAATGATTAAAACTGCCATTTGCTAATAATGAAGCAGGGTTACGCGGATGCTGACCGCGTGGTATAAAGTCAATATTATCTATGCCAGTCGGATGAATAAAGCTTGCTAGGTTACTAGTCTCTTGACTGGTAATAACTTCTGTAGTTTGGGCTTTAGATTTTGATAAATGAGTCTTATCCTGTGATAAATAGTCCGCTAAACCATTATCTTGGCTCATGCTAAACATTCTATGTAGCTCACCCAAACGCATATCAGCATCGATAATCAGCACTTTTTTATCTAACTGCGCAAATACTTCTGTCAGATTCGCAGAGATAAAGGACTTACCAACGCCCGGGCTTTCGCCAGTAACAAGAATAACTTTGGCGCGCTGACCTGCTCGCCCTTTCACTGGCATGCCAAACATCAGATTTGTTCTTAAGCTTTTGATGGCTTCGTAGCTTAAGCTATTGTGATCGACATAGGCTAATAAACGATTAGGCGCTTTCTTATTCTTACGCAGTCTTGTCAGCAGTGGAGAGCGTGGGACTGTTGCTACCACAGGCACACCAGTTTTAGCTTCAATACGTTCAGGATCTTTGACCACATTTCTAAGCATATTTTTGAGAAGTACTAACATTGTCCCAAGCATAGCGCCCAACAGCATGGCCAATATGATAATTTGCAGCGTCTTTGGTGCAATCGCTCGATAAGTACTGATAGGCAAATCAATGATACGCGCAAAACCAATTTGACCCGCTTTAACGATCTTTAACTGCTCATAGTTTTTGAGTAGCGTGAGATATATCTCTCTATTGATCGTCGTGTCAGCTGATAACTGTAAAAACTCTCTTTGAATCTCAGGTAAACCTGCAATAGTATTATCTATTTCCTGTCTTCTAGCATCAAGTACTGCAAGCTGCTCATTGATCTGGACCACCAATGGATGCTCTTCCGTATAGTAAGTCGTTAGATCCGCTTTTTTTAATTTAAGCTCGTTAAGCTGCGCATCAATTTGCGAGCTTTCTATCAATAACAGTTCGGCTTCTTTTGCCACGTCGATAGTACCGTATTCTTCACGGAAATCATTAAATATAGCTTCAGAATCTTCCAGTTTTTTCTTCAGGGTTGGAATCTGAGTTTCCATAAAACTGATCGTTTTGGTGGTTTCTTCAGAACCACGAGACTGGTTTTGATCAATATAAGATAAAACGATTTGTTTTAAAATCAAACTGGTTTGCTGCTGATTGTCACCGGTCATAGACAACTGAATAATGCCCGTCTGCTTGCCTTTTTCAACCACAGACAGTACCTCGTTTATCTGCTCTGTCGTTACTTGAAGCGATTGCTTAGTAATATTAACCGGGTATCCATCAGCAGGAAGGTCATTAACGGAGATTTGAATCTGCCCATCCGAGCCTCTAAACTGCTGCGGCTGGCCAATCTGACCTTTAAACTCCTCAAAACCATTGCTTAACACAAATCCAGTCGCTGAGCGTGTTAAAGTAAATGGTTGATTTAAATACGCTTGCGACACGTTAAACTGACTGATTTCTACTTCACCATCTTCAGTTTTAAGTGACACACCTTCAGATTTATTTATTTGAGTAGCAGTACTATTATTTTTTATTCTATCTAAAGCCCCAATATTAGGATCAGATAGACGAATACGTAGATGCAATAAATTAACAACAGGTTCTAAGATCATCCGCGATCTTATTAGTTCTGCTTCTGCTTGGGCTTTACTGACTTCTGACCCGACTAGCTCAGAGATATCAGCTCCTAATGCTGCCACCCCTTTAGAGTTCTCTTCAATTTGAATCAGTGCATCCGACTTAAAGGTGGGATTGACATATCTGCTATATAACACTCCAACTACCAGACCTAATACAGCAAAAAATACGATGATTTTCCAGCCACGCAAAATGGCAAACAGCAGCGCCATAAGATCAATTTCGTCATTATCTTCTTTAGAAGCAGAGTTTGATAAATTCTTTGAATCTGTATTCATAACTGTATGTTCATCACTTAAGGTTAATCGTTTAATGGCCGTTATTTAGTTAATTTTATCATCCCATTGCGCGAGACTATCAACAATATCTTGGTATGCTGTTTCAAAAGCACTCATATCATGTTTATAAGGGTCAGCAATATCTTTGTCTTGCCAATGTCCAAGCTTAAAGGTTTTGCCACGGCAAAACGGCCAACGTTCCTCAATCCACTTTGTCTGACTGTCTGACATGGTAAAAATCAGATCCGCTTTTTTTACTAACTGCTCATCAATCTGTTTTGCTACATGATTGATGATGTCAAGCTGTTGTTCGGCCATGATTTCTAGCGCAGCAGGGTCTGCAGGATGGCCGACTAAAGCGCCAACACCTGCAGAGTCGATATTCTTATAAGGATAACGTTGTTTTAATAATGCTTCTGCCATGGGACTACGGCAAATATTACCCACGCATACCACTAAAATATTATCAAACGCCATGCTGATGACTCCCTATAAACTTGAAAAGCTTCTGATTGCTGTTGTAGAAGGTAGTATAGCGCTAATAACACGATTCCAACGCGTCAAGCCAGTTGGGTCAACGTAGACAATATCATTGGGGTGCATCTCAAAACGATTGGCAAGCGCAAAGCTGGTAATGGTCTGCATATCTACATAATAGATATCCGTCGCTTTCATACTCAGATTATCACGGACAACATATATTTTAGCAGCGTTGGCGGTAGTAGAATTAAGCCCTTTAGACTCACCCAAAACCTGCGCTAAACTGATACCCTGTTCCAAAATAGGTACAGGCTCTACTTGTCCAAACTCCCCTAATACATATACTTTATTACGGTCTTGGCTATTAACATGAATAGAATCACCATTTTGCAAATAGATTTGATTAGCAGAAGTACCCATTGCTCGTAGTGACTGTAATCCGATATTGTAACTTGTGCCATTACGGTTCAGCACGACATTATTTGAATCACCCGTAGGTGTGGCACCACCCGCCATAGAAATCGCACCATATAGCGAAACTGGCACATCAGCGATAGGGAATTCACCAGGCTGTTTAACTTCACCATCTATAAAGAACTTATTACCACGATAATTAACAATTTTAACTTGCGGGTCTGAATACTTAAGATAGCGTTGAAGTTGACTCTGCAAGTTCGCAGTAAACTGTGGCACACTCATACCACTTGCCTTAATACGTCCAATAAGTGGAAACTGTACAAAACCTTGTTGATCAACGGGAAAACCTGAAGCATAAGGATTGGAATTACCACTAGATACTACAGGAGCAATGTCAGGATAGCCTGTAAGTACAATACTCAGAATATCCCCTTTAGTAATACGATACTCTTCCCGGCCTGAGGTTTTTATCAAGCGTACTAAGTCACTACTAGGCGCAACAACTTGTTTCGGTGGTAACGTTGCTAGGCTTAAGGGCTGAACATTAAACTGTATGCCATTTGAGGCGACAAATGTTCCACTAGGCGGCAATTCACCAGATTGTAGACCTGAGTTAATACTACTACAGCCAGAAACTAGACTAATTATCAGCAGACACGCTGCACTTAATAACTTTGATGAATTGAAAAACATATAAAGACCTTTATAAATCATAGATATAAGTAGCGCATGCCAATAACTTCAACTAAGTCAATTGTACTAAACAGTTACATTAACCACAAAAAAACAAAGCCATAATAACATAGGCGGTTAAATATTAAATACTAATGGCCTATTTATGGTAAAAATTACGTAAGTGTAACAATCAATTTATATTTACTATTTACTATTTACTGTTTACGCAATATAGAGGTCTGAAGGTAGAGTAGAACATCTTAGTAAAAGAAGTTTGTTTATAGTAAGACTAACCTTAACAAATTTATCTAATACACAGTCTTTATGATAAGCAGAGTCTTGATAAATAGCGTAGAATGGTTACCTTAATTTCCTACATTGAGAAATGTAAAAACCAACCCGATTCAAGGATATCGTAATGAAAGACGAAAAACTCCAAAAAGCACTCGCCCGCATGGGCCTTGGTTCACGCCGCCAAATGGAAGAAGTCATTAAAGCAGGCCGCGTAACGGTTAATAATGGTCCAGCAACCATTGGTGATCGCGTTGAGCAAGGTGATGAAATTCGCGTTGATGGTCGTCAGATTAAATACACCGCTGAAAACGAGAAGCGTCGCCGTGTGATCGCTTACTATAAACCGGAAGGTGAAGTTTGCTCTGCCAAGGATCCAGAAGGCCGTCCAACGGTCTTTGAACGCTTACCAAAACTGACTCATGATCGCTGGGTCATGGTCGGACGTCTAGATATTAACTCAACTGGCCTGTTACTGTTTACCAATGACGGTGAAATGGCGCATCGTTTGATGCATCCATCAAGCGAAGTGACCCGCGAATATGCCGTACGCGTATTGGGTGAAGTCACTCCCGATATCGCTCGTGCGCTGACTGCTGGTGTGATGTTAGAAGACGGCATGGCACAGTTTGAAGACATCAAAGAAGGCGGCGGTGAAGGCGTCAACAAATGGTATCACGTCAAACTAAAAGAAGGGCGTAATCGTGAAGTACGCCGTTTATTTGAGTCGCAAGGACTAAAAGTCAGCCGTCTACTACGTACGCGCTATGGGACGATTGCCCTACCAAAAGAGTTACGTACTGGCCGCTTCTTAGAGCTGGATAAAAAAGACATCAATACGTTAACGGACTTAGTGAGCCTACGCCCACGTTACGGTACTGGTCTACACGGCGCAGCGAAAGAAAAGCAAGAACGTATCAAAAACAAACCGCTTAAAGCGCGTCGCACTGACAATCGTAGCGATAGCCGTAGTAACAGTGCAAAACCTAAAAGTAGTGCGAGCCCTGCCAGCCGCGGCACACGCAATACGCGTGATCGCAACGACAAGCGTTGATTGATACTTTCCTTAAGCCTCTTATAGATTTAAGGTAAGCCATAAAAAAGCTGCCATTGATCAATAGTCATTGGCAGCTTTTTTGTACTGAATTATTGAGGTAGGGCAAACGTAACAACATTAAAACTAGGTTGGGTAACCAATAAAGTAAATGGAGATCGGCCCTCATCTAAAAGGAGTTATTTTGACATCACCCATCACAATTTTTGGTCTTGGCATGTTTTAGTCATCGTGGCTATCAATGTAATGATCCATGACTCGTAACGCTTGTAATTGCTGCGTCTCTATTTGCTCTAATAGCCCGTCCAGACGCTGCTCAATATTATCTAAGAACTTCTGTAATAACGCACTGGCTTCCGCTTTTTTTTCATTACTCACATGTTGAGCGCTTGTATAGATATTCGCTAATTGGTGATAACTGGCCAGCATTTCAGGCAACCGAGTGTGCAACATCTTATGCAATACAAACTGTTGCTCAGTGACGACAGATTTTTTATTCTGCGCCTCTATCCCTTTTTGATACGTTTGATAGTTATGGGTTTTTTCATCAATACGTTGTAGTTGACGCAGTTGCTGCTCGGGCAAATCGTTCAGGTGCTTTTTATTCAAATGTAGCTGTTGCCAGCTGACAGCAGATAACGACAAGGGCGCATTGTAATCTTGATACGTGAGTACACCTGGGGTGATACCAACCGCTTTATGCAACGCTTGCCACCCCTTTCTACCCAAATAAACAGTGGTAACCATCGTCACGACGCCAATACCTATCAATATACTCATATACGCTCACTATGACTTGTTCAAACGTGTGCCCTATCGTTTAATACATATCATCTATCGTTCACAGTTTAATATTCTCAGTGGCGGAATTTTTATCACTAGCGTCTTCTGACCCCTCACTTATTTCTCTACTATGACTCAGTGATGGAACATCTACATCGGTTTCTGAATTATCAAAACGCTTTTGTAAGTACCTGTTAGTCACCAGTAGTTTTTGCCCGTCTTGATGGTAAGAAGCGCTCAGCAAGTCATCGAACTGAGCATTAATCGTCCCAAGCACCTCTAGTAACGCTTCTTTGCCCGTAACATCAGAGTGCTTAATTTTGGTCGTATCAGCACGAGCGCCCTCTAGGTCATGCAAGCGGCGATAATCCGCTACTGCCTGAGGTATGTGTGTATCCATTAAGTTTTGGATCATGATATAAGTCTCATTAACAGTGTCCTTATCATCAATTTCTCCATCATTATTGGTATCCCCATAAATGACCCGCAGTTTTTCGCCTTTTTGGTTGATTTGGGCAAGGGCTTCTTTGACCTCTGCGGGTAAGCTTTTTTCAGGAATGTAGCCCAACTGCGGCATTGCTTCATATTCAAGCATCTTAGGCGCAGTGACTTTTTTAATGCCACGATACCCGAGGTACAATCCCGCTGCTGGTAGCACCCCGTATAAGATAAACATCACGAACATCGCAGTGAGCTGGGTCATCAGATTGTCCTCTTATTATTATCAACATCTCTTCAATACCTTTGTATTAAAGGAAGCGTTTTTGATAAACCATTTTTAATCGCTTGTATTTAGTTAAGTGTAGAGACATTAGCTTTGCGTACGGCTTTTGACATAACGGTGCGTCGAGGCCAAACGGTTCATGACCGTTTGATGCAACTCATCTAGTAGCTCATCAAGCTCGTAATCAATCTCTAAAAACAAATCGGTCAGCATGTCGCCTGCGGTCATTTTTCCCTGCACCATGTTATTTTTGGTGCGGTGCGGACTAAAACGTTGCAGTTGCTCATAATGATATAGGGCTTCAGGTATACTCTCGCCTACAAGCTTATCGATCACAAATTGGCGCTCATTGTGCTGCTGTTGTTGCTGCTCATTCAGCTCATGACTCCACTCACGGTAGCGCTTTAACTTACCATTAATGCGGTCAAGTATCGCAACAGCCTCAATCGGCATGGCGTTTAGGGTGGCGGCATCAACCACATCAACAAGCTCAGTCATAATCGGACAGCGTCCATGTTTGAGATACCATAAGGTATCGGGGTCAAAAGGAGGTCTATTGCTCGGGCGCCTGTCGGCAAGATTGGCCAAATAGCGATCCGTCAAAGGCGTAGGTGAGCGAATATCATTTACTTGCGCTAAAGCATCACAAATACGGTCTGCACGCTCAGGCGGCGTAAGCGCAGAATGACCACTATTTGCTTGATGGCTATTATCATTGACGTCATCAACATCGGCATCATGGCTGACACTCACTGCCTGAGCCTTTTTAGCGGCTAACGTTGGCAGGTCATCTTGAGCTTGCCCAAATGACTGTAGTATTCTTGTCAGACTGACCACCATAACCTACCTTACTCTCGTCCAATGTATTCACGCTCTCACTTCATGCTTGTATTGCACACATTCGTTCAATAGCGTATCTTAACAGCTTTTTACGACTGTGCCAGTAAGCAAAATGTCAACTCCTCTACCCTTCAAAACGCCAACCACCTAATTATGAATGCGTCCGATTATCTGTCTGGATTCTTACTTGGGCTGTCGCTTATCATCGCGATTGGCTCACAAAACGCTTTTGTGCTCAAACAAGGGCTCAAGCGCGAGCACATATTTTTTGTGTGCTTGTTTTGCGCCGTGAGTGACGCATTTTTGATCACAGCTGGCGTCGGCGGTTTTGGCGTAGTAACGGCACGCTATCCGCAAGTTGTGGACATCGCAAAGTTCGCTGGTGTTGTGTTTTTGCTAGGCTACGGATTGCAAAGTCTGTACGCAAGTGTAAGCGTGTCACACGCGCTCACTGTCGAAGGTCAAGTTGTCACCAGCTTAAAAAAAGCCCTACTACTGTGCTTTGGCTTTACGTGGTTAAACCCTCATGTCTACTTAGATACATTGGTACTCGTCGGCATGGTTTCAACAGGCGCAATCAGTAAACTGACTTTTGCAGTTGGCGCGATTAGCGCCTCGTTTTTTTTCTTTTTTGCTTTGGGATACGGTGCGCGTCTGCTCAGGCCACTGTTTGCCAAGCCAAAAGCGTGGAATATACTCAACGCGTTAGTAGGTGTACTGATGCTATATTTGGCTTGGCATTTGTACCAGAGTTGATAGCATCAGCCATCCTAAAAACTGCTAGCTAACCAATAACACTGCTTAGAAAAATAAAAAAACCAAACACCGTTAAGTGTTTGGTTTTTCGTGACTGCTAACTGGCGACTATTTATGAGGCTTTTTTGCGCTTTTTTGGTTGTACAAATGCCAAGTTTAAAAAGTGCTCAAGCGAATCATCCAGCACATCGAGCCAAGGCTCTGGTAGCTCAGGCGCTAGCGTACCTGTAAGCGTAGAACGATAGGCCTTTTCTCTAAAGGTCATGATGTTTTCAGTTTTATCTTTTTGCCACTGCTTTAAAATATCGCCTTGCTTTTCTACCGCAAACTCTGGGTAATCGGTTGCATCGGTCAAGTCACGAATATAAGCGGCTTGAAAGTCAATCGAATCACCAACGGTGACACACTTAGCATAAGTCGCCAGCCATTTTTGCTCGTCAGCTTCGCGGGTCGCTAAACCAGGTAGCTCAATATCACCCATCATGACATCACGCGCAAACCACGCTTGCGCATCAAACATATTAAAGGTGAAGTACTGATCCTGCATTCCCAAATAAATCAGTTTTGGATTTGGCTGCCAAAAAACACCTTTATACAGGTTGGCTGGATACAAACAGTTGTGTGTTTGCAAACGTAGCTCATCAGGCATGAATGGGAAGTGGAATAAGTAGCCAGTACACATAATGATAGCATCAAAGCTTTGGCTTGTACCGTCGGCAAAATGCGCCACATCGCCTTCAAAATGCGTTACCAGCGGCACTTCTTTGATGCCTTCTGGCCACTCATAGCCAAGAGGCTGCGAGCGATAGCTGATGGTCACCGACTTGGTGCCATACTTGTAGCATTGGGTGCCAATATCTTCAGCAGAATAACTACTACCGACGAGTAGGATATCTTCGTCTTTAAACTCTAAAGCATCACGGAAGTCGTGCGCGTGGAGAATACGGCCTGGGAAAGCTTCTAAGCCTTCAAAATATGGCATGTTTGGCGTTGAAAAATGACCCGTCGCTACCACGACATAATCAAATTCTTCCACTTCTTGCTCATTGGTTTTATGATTCATCACCGTGACGGTGAACTTTTGCGTCTCATCATCGAAAGCGACCCAGCGTACGGGGCACTCAAAACGAATGTACTTTTGAATATCTTGTTTATCGATACGACCCATGATGTAGTCTTTTAAGACTTCACGCGGAGGATACGAAGGAATAGGATCACCAAAATGCTCATCAAAAGAGTAATCAGCAAACTCTAAGCACTCTTTAGGACCATTTGACCACAAATAACGATACATACTACCGTGAACGGGTTCACCGTTTCTATCTAAACCCGTCCGCCAGCTGTAGTTCCACATACCACCGATAGCGTTTTGTTTTTCGTAGCAAACTATCTCAGGTAAGTTTTTTGCGCCAGCCAAACGAGCCGCTTCAAAAGCGCGTAATTGTGCTAAACCACTTGGACCTGCCCCTAAAATAGCAATTCTTTTGTTACTCAAAACCAACTCCTGTAATATGAATGTCACTATACTATAACATAGTTTCACAAATCACATTTTTGGGCGAGAGGATTGATAACTAATGAGAGTTAACTCAGTCATAACTACCTTCTAAAGAGGGGGTGCGAGTTTTGTAACCGCATGGCATGTAGGAAAGAAGCATTATCTTGTTTGATAATATTTGAGGGGTGTTTTGAATATTTATGGTGTTTAACAATCGATGATAGACTGTATCTGCTTATACAGCCTAAAGAATTATGAAAATTAGAATTGAGAATATCACAGTAAGTTGTGAATAAAATAAATCAAAAAAACCCTTACACCAAATCCGGAAATAGGGTGCGCAAGCCATTCACGATAATTTCAATAGAGACGGCCGCAAGTAGCATACCCATGATTCGGCTCATAATATTCAGCCCAGTATCACCCAGTAAACGACTGATACGACCTGCTGCCATCAATGCCAAATAACAAAAAAAGCTGATAAATAACCCAGCAATCAATATGGCCGATACCTGCAAAATACCAGAGACTTGTGAAGAGTAAATAATAACCGTTGAGATACCACCTGGGCCAATCATCATCGGAATAGCAAGTGGAACCACTGCCGCTGCCATCGTTGGTGGCGAGTCTTGTACGTGATCAACATCAAAATTTTCTTGATCAGGCTTAACAGGATTACCCTCGCCATTCATCATGTTAAGAGCAATCAAAAACACCAAGATACCACCCGCTAACTGAAACGAGCCGATGGAAATACCGAGGGTTTTTAGCAGCGTCTCACCGGCCACGGTAAAAAAGCTAATGGTAATAAAAATTGTCAAACAAGCAACGCGCGCAACTTTGCGGCGGTTATTCATTGAATAACCACGGGTCAAATCCAAAAATAGCGTTAAGGCGCTAAATGGATTAATCAACACCATAAAGGCTAAGATTATTTTGATAATTTCAGTGTTCACTGAGCGCTCGCTTGTCTATTAATACCACTTATGCAAAAAGATAAGGTCATCGTGCGAGTGCAACGATGACCCAACAGGCGGTTAAAAATGGCATTGTAGCATAGGCAGATAAGCTAATAAAATCATTAACTTTGCCGAATTGCACCTATATACATTCTTACCAATAACTCAGCGCCAATAGAAGTTTCTGACAAGTGGTTCACTCACAAAATTAATAGTAAATTTCGTAGTAGAAATCCTACCCATTAGAGCGTAATTCAACGCTTCACATCCTACGCGCTAAAATCCAAACCAATATCTAACGCCGTGCTACTGTGGGTCAAATATCCCATCGCAATAAAATCAACGCCTGTCTGTGCAACCGCTTGTACCGTTGCAGGAGTGATACCACCTGATGCTTCCGTCTTAGCGCGACCTTGACACATTGCGACCGCCTTCGACAACACCTCGGGTGTCATATTATCCAGTAATACCAAGCTCACGCCAGCGTCTAGCGCCTGCTCTAGTTGTTCTAACGTATCAACTTCCACTTCAACGGGAATTAAGTGACCAGCAAAGTCTTGCGCTTGCTGAATGGCGGTTTTTATATCACCGGCGATGGCGATATGATTGTCTTTGATTAAAATCGCATCATCCAAACCCAAGCGATGATTGCGACCGCCGCCGCAGCGTACCGCGTATTTTTGTACGATACGTAGGCCTGGAATGGTTTTCCGCGTACAGGTAATTTGTGCTGGAAATGCGGCGATGCTGTCGACGATCTGTCTCGTATCTGTCGCAATGCCACTAAGATGCGTCATAAAGTTGAGTGCCGTACGCTCTGCTGTCAATAAATGGCGGGCATTACCGCGAACGGTGGCCAGTACGGCACCCGCTGCAACGTTTTGACCATCGTGGACTTGCGCCATAAATTCAATTTGTGCATCAACCAAAGCAAAAGATAAACGCGCTAAATCCATACCACATATAACACCTGCTTGCCGCGCCTTAATCTGCAACTGCGCTTGCATGTCAGCGGGAATGGTCGCTTGTGAGGTAACATCGCCGCGTCTGCCTAAATCTTCAGTTAATGCAGCTTCAACCAACGGTCTAAGCAATACCTCATCCAGTGCTGGCTCTTTTTTAACTGTCATCTTTTACCCTTATATCAGCCCATTATTTACATAAATTTTATTTAATTAAACTCAAAATGAGCATAAATATAGCGTAAAGTGATGAGCCTCGCAAGTGCCGTCCACTACTTTATGAGGCCAATACATATTTATCAGCCCTAAGATACAGTTAGGTCTCTATAAAAGAGAGACAACTAGAGCGGTATGAATTTTTCTTGCTTGTTTATTTAGAGTTGTCTATAACCGTATCGTCGGACTATTTGCGCTTAGGCAGTTTGCTGTCCATTAGTAAGCTTTGCAGTTCAATATCATGACGAAAGCGGTAAAGCTTGGCAGGACGACCACGCTGAGCGCTACTACTCTGTCCTGTTTCCGTCACGAGGTTTTGTGATTCGAGCAGGCGGCGGAAATTCTGCTTGTGCAAACGTACGCCCGACAAGGCTTCCACGCTTTGCTGTAACTGCGATAAGGTAAACACATCTGGCATCAAACCAAAGATGAGCGGACGGTACTCAATTTTAGCGCGTAGCCGTGAGATAGCCGTAGCAATCACGCGGCGATGATCATAATACATGGGTACGCCCATCAGCTGTGACCAATCCGTAGGTGAAACACCAGTTTGATAATTGGGTGGATAAGTCGGTGCTTCAGGTATGAGTCCTGCCTCATAAAGCATCTCATAGCGCAGTAACACATGCTCGGCCACCCACTCCCCACTGCCATACGCTGTATCGCTCATTACCTCATTGTCAGTATTTATATTTTGGGGGTCTCTATTCACCAAAGATGACTCACTTACCCCCCAGCATAGGCCGATACGCTGTCGCCGTCGCTGCTGGACGACTTCCTCTTCTGCCGTATTTGCCCAAGCCAACAACGCAGGCACAATAAAACCCATGATGATATCTGGTATACCATCTAAGTGATTCTCCCAAGGGAAGTAGTCGTACCAATCTCGCCATAACGCTTGGCTTTGTAGTTGCTGCGTCTGCGTCTCTTGCACCAACCCTAAATAGCTGACATAGACCAGTGCGTGACCATCGATATTGCGCCTATTGGTATCGACAAAGGTATATAGCTGCTCTAAATAACCCAGTGGCTGCTGCGTTTGCTCCTCAACCCATTGCCGCACGCCAGCTTGCAGCGAGCGATGCAACGGCATAAGTGGGCCGTTGGGCAGTAATTTGCCTTGATCGACCGTTAAAACCCGAGCCTTGTGTTCTGTAATGGCAACCAATACCGCGACCACTTCTGTCGTGCCACTACCTTGCTGATGTGCGTGTGAATAAGACAACGTCATGACTTTAGGAATTATCCTTTAACTTTAAAAATGTAAGAAGAAAACAATGCCACTAAAAATAATACAGCTAAAAACAATGAAATAAATAGTTAGCACCTGACTTAGTATAGCGTGAATCGTTAATTATCATAGCTTGCCCTTGTAAATATAAGCGGCTGGATACGATAAAAGGAAAACAATGACGAAGGGCGATTTTGTATAAATCAGTAACCACTGTCAGAGAGGCGATAAAAAAACACTTGTTTTTATGCTCAAAATGAGCATAATTAAAACAGTTTACTCTGAGCTATGTTTAATTGATTCATTTTAGCGGCATGTAGTTTGTCGTTATTGCCCCAAAGGTTGCCCTTATGAAAACTTATCCGTATGACGCGCCCGTCATGAGCACGGACAGTCGCATTGCCACTCAAATGAATATCGACTACGCTAAAGCCAAGATACCAACCGATTTGCCACGTACCGAGCGCCTGGCGGTTGAAGAAAACATCAAACAGTTATTAAAGGATAATAACGCCGTACTGGTCGCTCATTATTATGTCGATCCTTTTATTCAAGATTTGGCGTTAGCAACGGGCGGCTGCGTTGGTGATTCGCTTGAGATGGCACGCTTTGGTCAAGCGCATAGCGCGCAGACGTTAGTGGTCGCTGGTGTGCGCTTTATGGGAGAGTCGGCCAAGATATTAAGTATGGAGAAAACCGTGCTGATGCCAGATTTGGAGGCGGAGTGTTCGCTTGATTTGGGCTGCCCTGCTGACGAGTTTTCCGCATTCTGTGACGCTCATCCAGAGCGCACGGTCGTTGTCTATGCCAATACCAGCGCTGCTGTCAAAGCACGGGCTGATTGGGTAGTAACCTCATCCGTTGGTATCGATATCATTCGTCACTTACATGCGCAAGGCGAGCCTATTATTTGGGGACCTGACCGGCATTTAGGGAAATATATCGCTCGTGAAACTGGCGCAGATATGCTGCTTTGGCAAGGCTCATGCTTGGTGCATAACGAGTTTAAAGCCACTGAGCTGATGCAATTAAAAAATGAGCATCCAAACGCAAAAGTGCTGGTACACCCTGAGTCGCCTGATAGTGTCGTTGAGCTTGCAGATGTGGTTGGCTCGACCAGTAAGCTATTGCAAGCAACTTATGAGATGGACGCCGATACCTTTATCGTCGCCACCGACTTGGGCATCTTACACGAGATGCAAAAGCGCTCCCCAACCAAACGCTTTTTGGCCGCGCCGACGGCTGGTGAGAGCGCCAGTTGCAAAAGCTGTGCGTTTTGTCCTTGGATGGCGATGAATGGCTTACAAGGTATTGAGAAGTGTCTGACCACTCATAGCGGCGAAGTATCGATGACACCTGAGCTAGCCGCAGCAGCCAAAAAACCATTACAACGCATGCTCGATTTTGCCGAGTCACAAAAACAGCGAGTGGCCGCTAGTGGGGACATCGTTAAAGACCGCGAGCTGTTTGCCAATGTGGGAGCCGCCTAAGATGAGCGAGGCGTTTACAGTTGATACAACGAACGATTACGATAGCAGACAAACAGACGTCCTCATCATCGGGGCTGGGCTTGCCGGTTTAAGCACCGCCTTATCTTTGCCACAGTCGTTAAAAGTCACGGTATTAAGCAAAGCCGCACTGGATGTCTGCTCAAGCCACTATGCGCAAGGCGGTATCGCCGCAAGCTTAGACAAAAATGACTCTGTCACTGACCATATTGCGGATACGCTAGTCGCTGGTGCTGGGTTGTGTGAGGCTGATCACACAACCAGCATTTTAAGCGCTGGACAACAAGCGATTCAATGGCTGTGCGATCAAGGCGTGCCTTTTACGCAGATTCCTCAGCAGGATAATTCACACAAGTCTTTAAATGGATTGCACATTAGTGACTTACATTTAACCAAAGAAGGGGGTCATGGATGCCGCCGAGTGGCACATGCCGATGATGCCACTGGTCAGCATATTATGGATACATTATTCGTCAAAGCATACGCGGCGGACAATATCACCATCCTGCCCTATCATGAAGCGCTGGACTTACTCACATCGCCATTTAATGTGAGTGGCTCTCTAGATGACGATGCTAAGTATTGCCAAGGCGCGCTCGTTTTTGATCATATCAATCAGCGTCAGCGTATCTTTTATAGTCGCGCCGTCGTACTGGCCAGTGGCGGCTTAGGGCAATTGTTTAAACGCGCCAGCGCCCCCAATGTCTGTGTCGGAGATGGGGTAATGATGGCGTGGCGAGCAGGCTGCCGCTTAGCAAATCTCGAGTTTATCCAGTTTCATCCGACAGGCTTAGCGCTTGCCGACAGCAGCTTTTTGATATCTGAAGCACTGCGAGGTGAAGGCGGCCGTCTGTATTGTCCGCAGACAGGGGCGCGCTTTATGCTAGATATCGACGCTCGAGCCGAACTGGCCCCGCGAGATATCGTCGCCCGTGCCATCGCTGAGCAAATTCACACAAACGGTCTTGGTTATGTCCATCTTGACGTCAGTCACTTGCCCGCGACATTTTTACAAGCGCATTTCCCGCAGATTGACCAAACGTTGCTAGCGCTTGGTATTGATATGACGACAGAGCCGATTCCGGTTGCACCCACCGCGCACTATAGCTGCGGCGGCGTGGTCACATCTGCCCATGGTTTTACCGATGTGGCAGGGCTATATGCCGCTGGTGAAGTTGCTTACACTGGACTGCATGGCGCCAATCGCTTGGCAAGCAACTCTTTACTAGAGTGCGTGGTCGTTGGCCGTAACATCGCCGCTGATTTGCCGCGTTATTTAAGAGAATTTACAGCGTCAAATACCGCTCTATATGAGGACAAGGCAGCCAAAAAAACTTTTTCGATTTGGATGCCGCCAATCCTTAAAAACACACAACCTGTTATTTTGCCAACTTCTACCTCATTGATATTTGACTCGTCTGTTTATAACGCGGCTGATGACAGTAGCCATTCTGACACTGATGTGACCAAAATAACCACCGCATTAAAGCAACTGATGACCACTAACATGGGAATTACGCGTCATGCTGAGTCATTAGAACAAGCGCTGATACAAATACAAAAATGGCAGCAGTGGCCTAAAAACCCTACGTTCAGTCAGTTCCATGCCTGTGACCCAAATAGTGCTACTGCCGCTGATAGACTTGCCCACTTACAATTAGCAAGACAGTTGCAATTAGCAACCTTGATTATTCAGTCTGCTTATCAGCGCATTGAGAGTCGCGGCGGCCATTATAGACAAGATTATCCTGATATGGCTTGTCAGCCTAAAGTAAGTGTCATTACTCCTTTATCGATCAGTCGGCCTTGCAGGCCTTATGAAAATCACACACTTGAGGCGGTCAATCAAGACAAGACTCAACCAACTAAGCGACTACAAACAGCCATGAGCGCCTTATAAACTTGCAAAAACAAGGGGATTTTCATCTACTCACACCAGTATCTACGGCCTAATATGATACAATCGTCGGCTTGTTAAAAACTGATGAGCCTGCCGATATGCAAAGCCTAATTACTCTTGTTTTGGTATTAATGCCCATGTTTATTGGCTTTGCCATCCCGTCTAATCCCACCATGACGAAGGTTGCGGATAAAGGCTTGTCTTATTTGGTGTTTATCATCTTAGGACTGATCGGTATTGAGCTATCGCACGTTGAAGGGCTTGGCAATCAGCTGGGCGAAATCACGCTCTATGTCACCGTACTATCAATATTGACCGTAGGCACGGGGTTGTTTGCACTCATGCTCTTTGATCGTTTGCGTCCATGGCATGCCAAAAAACCCAGCGTAAAATCAAAAGAGCACCGCGTCAGTATCCGCGGTAGCCTCGCGCAAGTAGTATGCGTGGCGATTGGTATGGTAATCGGCTACTTCTTACCTGAAAATTACATGCCCCCTGAAAACACCATGACCGTTATGCTGATGATATTAATTTTGCTGGTCGGTATTGGATTAAAAGGCTCAGGCATTACCCTAAAAGAAGTGCTACTGAACAAGCGCGGTGTCGAGATGAGTGTCATCTTTACGCTGTCGGTATTGGTGGGCGGGCTTATTTTTGCGCTGTTGTTTACGGAGGTATCGTGGACCAAGGGCTTGGCGCTGGCTTCGGGATTTGGTTGGTACTCACTATCCGCGATTGTTATGACCGATGCTTATGGAGCCGTTTGGGGCAGTGTGGCGTTATTTAATGACTTAGTACGTGAGTTTTTTGCATTACTGTTTATTCCTGTCTTTATGCGCAAATATCCATCAGCGGCGGTCGGGCTTGGCGGCGCGACCAGTTTAGACTTTACTTTGCCTATTATTCAGCAATCAGGCGGTCTAAAAGTCGTGCCATTAGCGATTAGTTTTGGTTTCCTAATTAATATTGTCTCACCCGTACTCATGGTACTATTTTCGGCGTTGGGGTAACCCTCTAAACCCCACTCGCCTGCTTAGCAAACAAGCGCATCAGTGGCTTTATTTTGCCAACGCGATACATCCCTTCACTGCGTATTTGCTGCACGGGACGCGTTTGAGCAAGCGACCCTGCAAACAGCCAGTTAAGCGCCGAAAAGCTGTGCATCATCAGGCTATTATGCGGACGGCGTAAACGCTCATAAGCACGCAGCGTTTGATTACTGCCCCAAAGCTTCCCGCCACTACGAGCAAAGTCATGCGCTAGTTGCTCACTTAACGCCTTCACATCAAGCATGCCCAGATTTAACCCTTGACCCGCCAGCGGATGGACGCCATGGGCCGCGTCACCGATTAATACCAAATTATCCGCGACATAGCTTTTCGCTTGTTGCGCTGTCAAAGGAAAACTGGCGATGGATTCAATTTTCTGAATAGCACCCAGCTCATAATGACTAGCAGCAGCCAGTTTGTCCGTGATAAAACGATCCTCTTCCTCTATCAATGCCAATGCCTGATTGCGCGGCAGTGTCCATACTATCGATTGCCAATATTGTGGATTGGCCTTATCGGCATCTGTAATATCGGCTAACGGTAATAACGCTAGCGTGCCCGTCGGTAGCATGGCTTGGCGGGCGGTCGCTTGATGCGGTTTTTGGGTTTGGATCGCACAGCAAATCGCGGTTTGATGATAATCTAAGGTATCGAGTCCAATCCCAGCTTGCTGACGCACAAAGGATCCACGGCCATCAGCGCCCACCACTAGCGCCGCTTCAATTGCTGCACCATCGTCTAAAGTCACGCGGTAGCCTTGCTGCGCGCCCAACCAATCCATATTGACAACTTTTTGCCCAGCGATAATGGTTAGGTAGTCACTGATATCCTCGCTGTATAAACGTTGCCATAGTGCGTGTTCAATGACCGCTGGCTCCACCATACTACCGAGCAGTTTTGCGTCAAGGTTTTGATCATTACTATCACCAAACAACAACTCACCCATGCCATTGAGCTGCCATACCTGCATTTGCGAGTAGTCCGCTTTGCGCTTGGAGGCGGCAATTTTTTGCCACGCGCCGACCTCTGTTAGTAAGTGAATACTGGCTAAGCTTAGCGCATAAACACGGGCGTCACGTTTGCTCAATACCGCTTGCCAAGCCGATTCATCACGCGCAGGACGTGCGTCAATCAACGTCACTGGCATTTTTGCTTGCGCCAGCTTTAAAGCCAGTGTGGCACCAACAATACCGCTGCCAATAATGAGTGTATGGTTATTTTTCATGGAACATCCTTTGTAGAGCGATAATCTGCTCATCATATTTATGACTGCTAACTTGAGGCATCCGCGTATTTTTTGTAACTACAGTCCATTCTATTTAAAAACAATACAGTTTGAATGGGAGGAGTTTTTCGCAGCCTCTGTCACGCTTGCAAGCAGCAAGAAAAGTGTATCCCATTAGCACGCTGCTATTAACGTATCGATTTTATTTGCAACTGACGATATTACGATTTCAAACCCATCGCATAATTCGCTACCAGTGGCTTGATGTTTGGCAGTTTATCAAAGGCAACCAAAGCCATGTTTCGTGCCAGCTTCACTGCTGGGTTCGGATGAGTAAAGCCATGAACCACGGCATCACAGAAGCGAATGACCCGTTTTTGATCGGTTTGACGCGCCTGCTCATAGCGTTTTAATAACTGCCTATCGCCAATATCTTCACCTCTGAGCACTTGCGCACTCAGCATTTGCGCCAATACGTGGGCATCGCGCATACAAAGGTTAAAACCTTGCCCTGCCACAGGATGCAAGGTATGAGCGGCATTGCCCATGATGACACAGCGCCCCCCCACTTGTTTGTCTGCCAGTACGCGAGTCAGTGGATAAGCGCCGCGGCGACCCGCAGCCACAAACTTACCAGCACGTTGCCCAAAGCCCTGCTGTAGGGTCGCCAAGAAGTGCGCATCGTCCTCTAAATACTGCGTCTCCTCACCTTTAGGACAGATCCACACGACCGAACGTCTGTATCCTTTTTGGTATTCATCATTGCCATCGCCCTCTGGATCCGTCAATGGCAGCACGGCAAGCGGACCGGCTGGGCTAAAACGCTCGATTGCCACGTGCTCATGTGGTTTATCCGTCTCGACCACGCCAACGATCGCCGTTTGCTCATAATCATAAGTCGTCGTACCAATATCTAACAGCTGACGCACCGTAGAGTCGCGCCCATCACATGCAACCAAGACACTGACTTGCAGTTGCTGCTCATGCTCTTCTTCGCCGTAATAGCTAAAGCTGAGCGTCACTCCATCTGTTTGCTGCGTAACTGCCGTCACATTGGCATGATCGATCAAAGTAATCAGTGGCGACTGCTGAGCCGCTAACAACAGCTTGCGTCCGAGCCAAGCGTTTTCCATCACCTGTCCAAATGATTCTACTTTTTCTTTGGCCTTACTCAGTTGCGCGCGGCCAAAGCTACCTTGCTCACTAATCTGTACCGCATCGATGCGGCAAGCATGGCTTTGTAGCTCATCCCACAGTCCAATCTCTTGGTAAATCTGTACGGTACGCCGCGATAGCGCGGTATTGCGACTGTCCAAGTAATGACTGCGAGTACTGTCATCGGTTGGACTGATGGTTGGATAGCTGTTTTTTTCCAGTAAAGTGCTGGCAATCCCATGATGTGCTAGCAGTAGGGCAAAGGACAAGCCAACATGACCACCACCCGCGATAAGCACCTGTTGCTCAGTGATTGCCTGTCCGTTTGTCGCATTCAATAAATTTGAATCAGTATTTTGCGTCATTATTATTCCTATTATAATCGGTTGGGCACGCTCTTTATAAGCAATGAATCATTGGTGGAACTTATTTTTATCCTCTGATTTTAGCATTTTACTTATACTTTAAATTCAATAATAAAACGCTGTTTTATGCCCAATAGATTACCACAAATTGCCTAGCATGCCCTGCTCTTAACGATAGACACAGCACTTATTTGATCTTATAGTAAGCCATGATCGCACTGGTAAAGCCAAGCAACTCAATATCGTTAATGTATTGGCAGGAGCCGCGCTCTATCGCTGATCGTCACATCTAAACAGTCAATGACACGTGATGGCACGCGCATTCACTTACTCTATAAAAGTGACGATATCGGTTGCAATTGCCATACAAAAACAGCGCCATCTATCTAATATATGGCTTGAATTTTAGAAACCATCTACCATAATAAAGGCTAGATGCTTGCTTATCCCCCTCCACAAAATCAATAAGAATGTTACCGTTATTTTTATCTTTATTATTTAAAACCCATATCACATAACTGACTATTTTATCTCTTCAGCCCGTCACGCAATCAGAACTGAGCAAACAAAACTGATCAATAGTCACGGGCATACAACACAAGGATAATCGCTTGACTGATTCCATGAGCCGCCGTATAAAGTTTGAATCATTAACCCCAGCACAGCTCAAAACCGTGCTTGGTGAATATAACAATCACATGAAATATATCCAAGAACGCCTCGATATCAAAATCATTCAACGCCAAGGCGACTTCTGCCTTAGTGGCGATGTAACGAGTGTTGAGCGCGGTGAACGTATTATTTATAAGATGGTAGACGAAGCACAAAACACCAAAGACATCAGCGCAGAAGAGTTGCATCTGATCATCCAATCGAGCATCTCGCGCGATGAAGATAGGGACGCCGATGAGCAAAACTCTGATGGTGCAGAAGAGGAAGACGACTTAGAGGCCGCCAGTGAGTTTACCCCCGTTAGCTTACGCACTCGCAAAGGACGCATCGTCCCTCGCGGTGGCAACCAACAACGCTATGTAAAAAACGTCCTCAGCTCTGATGTGTCATTTGGTATTGGTCCTGCTGGTACGGGTAAGACGTATCTGGCAGTCGCTTGTGCGGTCGACATGCTTGAGCGTAATGAGATTGAGCGGATTTTATTGGTGCGTCCAGCGGTAGAAGCTGGGGAAAAACTGGGCTTCTTACCGGGTGACTTGACGCAAAAAATTGATCCTTATTTACGTCCGTTATACGACGCACTGTATGAGATGCTCGGCTTTGAAAAAGTTGGTAAAATGATTGAACGTCAGATTATCGAAGTCGCGCCGCTGGCCTACATGCGTGGTCGTACGTTAAACAACTCATTTGTCATTCTAGATGAAGCGCAAAACACCACACCAGAACAGATGAAAATGTTTTTGACCCGTTTGGGTTTTGGCTCACGTGCGGTCATCACAGGTGACATCACGCAGGTCGATTTGCCCCGTGGTCATAAGTCAGGTTTGGCACAGGCAATGGATATCCTAAGCGGTATCGAAGAGATTCATATCACCAAGTTTGACTCAAAAGATGTGGTACGTCACCAGTTGGTACAAAAAATCGTCGAAGCTTATGATGTGTTCGATGATGAGCAAATGGCGCTACAAGAGAAGCGTAAATTTGAACGCCTCAAAGAACAAGAGCGCAAACAAGCCATCACGGATGCTGCCGCTAAATTATAAACTCACTGGCGCAGTGCTCTAATTGTAGAAACCTAAAACCGGATTACCAGTGAGTAGTCCGGTTTTCTCTTGTTAAGCGTTGGTTGGCGGTAGTGAGATTTGCTACTGGCAGCCTACCTGCAACTTGGTTATAGTGGCCTTGGTAAAATACCCAAAATATTTGCGGCATTCGTGCTATTCAAGCACAGCATTCCATCAGACAAAACCGTTCCAAAAATCTTACTCAAACCTAATCAATATTAACTATTGGATAGGTTTGACGTTTTCTTTCTGCTTCATTGTCACGCGCTACTTCTCGTTTGAGACTTAGACTGACCACGACTCCACAGACTTTTTTAATTGGCGATGGAACTCACCGTCCAATAAAACGCGGTTATGCGGCTGTTAAGATGACAGTCGCGTTATTTAAAATATTGATGCTGGCGTTGAGGTCGCGGTCATGTTTTGTCTGACAGCTAGGACAGATCCAGTCGCGCATCTTCAACGTCAGCTCATCTTTACCAAGGATATGATTGCAGTTTGTACAGGTCTTGGAGCTGGGATAGAAGCGCCCAACTGACTTTACCGTCTTGCCTTGCTCATTGGCTTTGTAGATAAGCTGTCGCTTAAATTCAAAGAAACCCAAATCACTGATCGCCCGTGACAATCTGCGGTTCTTGACCATACCTTTGACGTTTAAATCCTCAATTGCCATCACATCGAACGCTTTAACCAAATCAGAGGTTATTTTATGCAAAGAATCTTGCCTAATGCATCTGATCTTGTAGTGCAAACGAGAGAGCTTGGTTTTCGCTTTTTCTCTGTTTTTACTACCTTTCTTCTTGCGACTGAGCGCTTTGTTTAGCGTTCTTAGTTTTTTAAGGTTTGCTTTTAGTGGCTTTGGTGCTTTGATTTTAGTGCCGTCTGATAAAACCAATAAATCAGTAATACCAAGGTCTATACCTACGATTTTTCCAGTTCTAACCACTTTTTTAATCGTATCGTCAATCTCAACGGCCACACTGACAAACCACTTACCGCCCCGCTTGGAGATGGTGGCTGACATAATCTTACCGTCAAAACGTAGCGGCTCTTTCATACGAACCCAACCTAGATTTGGGATACGAATGGACTTAGCTTTAATGGCAAACTGATCGTTGGATAAGCCAAACCTATCGTCACGACCTTTTTTACGCGCTGTTGGATATTTGGCAAGCCCTTTAAAGAAGTTCTTGTAAGCATCACCCAGCTGCATGATAGCCAGTTGCGGAGCGCACTTGGTCACTTCTAACATATAAGGGAAAAATTCACGCTTAATGGCATTCAATTCGCGTCTGAGCTTTGCCTGTGAAGGCTTATTTAGCTTTTTGGTATCCATCTCAATACCAGTCGCCAAACACGCATCACGATACGCCTTATCAAGCGCATACTGCCGTTGCCACTCATACAAAGCCCAGTTATAGGCTTTCCGCGCCACGCCGCAAGCACGAGCAAAGTGATTTGCTTGTACGTTGTTGGGTTTGAGTTCAATGATGTGGCCACGGATCATAATGCTTGTTTAACTTCTTTTTATTAATGCCTAGATTAACACACCAAGTGCAACGCTAAATAATATTATAGAATACTTGATTAGGTGTTCTAAACCCTAAACGTTTTCTCGGTCTGTTGTTTAGCTTGTTCTCAATAGCTCGTATCTCATCATCACAGACTTGTCTAAAATCACATCCTTTAGGCAAGTACTCCCTGATGAGTCCATTGGTATTCTCATTAGTTCCTCGTTGCCATGACGCATAAGCATCAGCAAAGAAGAACCCACTATAGATTTTTTGCTTAACACCCTTGTGATCTGCAAACTCTTTGCCATTGTCAGACGTAATGGTCTTAACCTGTAGCCTGATAGGCGTTAAGAGATCTATCATCGCCCCTGATACCTGCTGAGCACTCTTTTTAGTCACACGCTTCATCTTAAGCAGCCCAGTTCTGCGCTCAACGAGTGTCACCACCGCTTGTTTGTGATGTTGACCAATAATAGTATCCGCCTCCCAGTCACCGATACGTGCCTTCTCTTCTACTATCTGGGAACGCTCATGGATCGAGACTCTATCATTGATACGACCCCGAGTCTCAGTAGTTAGTCGCTTGCGATAAGGTTTGGCTTTGCGTCTAAGACACTGCCATAACCTGCCGCCTTGTTTCTTGTCACTCCAGATATAGCGATAGATGCTCATATGGCTAATACCACCATGAAACCCTGCTATTTGTTCAGGACTTCAGCCGTCTTTAAGCTTGTCTACAACCCAGTCCCAAACGTCAACGATGATCGTTATAGCGTTGCTTGCCCGACGACCTTTAGCCTTGTTATCGGCATAATTGGCTCGGTAACCGCGCAGGCTTTTATTACGCCTAAGCTCTCTTGATATGGTGCTGGGACTTCTACCTAATGCATCAGCTATAAATTTAATGCTATGTCTTGCCCCCTTTAGGGCATAAATCTGATATCGTTCACCTAGGCTTAGATGTGTATAGTTCATGGTTGCAATCTCACTTTGGTCGGTGGATATAAACTTTGATGCTAACGCATCTAGGTCTTTTTTTCACCTCGCATTTGATATTGCACTTCATGTGTTAATCTAGGATGTGGAAATTACTTATTTTGATTATAAATGACTAAGATTGGTTATATTTTAGATAACTGTTTCGTAACCCCACAAAACAATAAAAAGGATAATGGCATGAGTCAGTCTAACGATGAGCATCATGACACACATAACGACCCACACAACGAGACAGATGCTGCAATTATCAGCAACAACGCAAGCTTAGCGGCACTCGACATCAGTGCTGCTAATAGTATTGACGATGAGATCCTTGATACCTTTTACCATCGTGAGCACTTACTGCCCGTCATGAGAGCAACTTTAGAGTACGTCAATGCGCGCGTCAATAACGGACTGATACTCCCCTATTTTGAGGATATCGACCCTGAACTGTGGCAAGCAAAATCTAAAGCGCTAGATTTGTACGTTACTGATGGTACTGAAGGACGTGCATTAAATCTAGAAGCGCGCGGTAAGGATTATGCGACCAACATCTTATCTTACCCAAGTGATCTTCCCATTGCCGTCATTGAGCTGATGCCCACGTTACCACTCGGTGAGCTTATTGTCTGTCATGAAGTGATGGTGCGTGAAGCCAAAGAGCAAAACAAAACCGTGGCGCAGCACATTAGCCATCTGTTAATACATGGCATGCTGCACCTACTGGGTTTTGATCACGAGCTTGGACAGGCCGAACAAGATGAGATGGAAAGCTTTGAGATTGATATTTTGGCAAGTCTGAACTTACCCAATCCCTATATTCCAAATACTTAAGCCAAGCGCAGCCAGTCCTTTTAATAATTTTATCTAAAGCAACTAGTCTTTGGTCAAAGGCAGTTTTTGGGCTTGACCCATTTGGTTAATCATATGATCCAAGCCTTTGACATGGACGCTGCGCTGCGGGAATGGGATCTCAATCTTCTCGTCATCCAACGCGTACTTAAACTGCTCTAGTAACTCACACTGCATCGTCCACCAATCAGCGTTGGTTGTCCAAACGTTTAAGGTAAGGTCCACTGAATTATCGCCCAGATTGGTCACTCGCACGATCGGCTCAGGGTCGGTAAAGGCCAGCGGATTATTTTTTGCCAAACTCAGCATCACTTCTTTGGCGGTTTTGATACTGGCGTCATAACCAATACCAACCGTAATATCGACGCGGCGATTAGGTAGCGCTGTATAATTGACCACAGCTGAGGTCGTAATATCGCTGTTAGGGATGATGATGTCGTGATTGTTTATCGTCGTCAGATGCGTGTTCACCAAAGTGATCTCTGTCACCGTACCAGTATAGCTGCTGATCTGCACGTAATCACCGCGTACAAATGGGCGAAAGGTCACAATCATAATGCCAGCAGCAAAGTTAGACAGCTGATCTTTTAGTGACAAACCAATAGCAACCGCAGCACCGCCCAATATCGCAACGACAGAGGTGGTCTGTACGCCAACTTTGCTCAACGCGGCCAAGGTGACCACAACCAATAACACACCATATAAAAGACGACCTAAAAAGCTAGCAACGGTATCATCTAAGCGGCCACGTAACATCACCTTATGGGCCACAGCAACCGCCTTTTTAGCCAGCCAAAGCCCAACGACGAATATTAATATGGCCAACACCAATTTGGTTGTTAAAACGACCGCACTGGCAGTTAGGGTGGCGATGTCTACGGTAAAACCTAAAAATTCCATACTGACTCTTTATTCTATAAGTGTATTGAGAGATTCATATTAATAACTTTTGGTGTCTATCGTTTCAGCCATTGGCATCAGACATTAATACGTCACGTCGACTTTATCGCTATAACGGTAAGTACGTATCAGGCGCAACTCGACAATGTCTTTCATGTCTTTAGTAAACTGGCCAAAAGGGGCCGCTTGCCGTACTGACTGCTTAGCAGCTTCATCTAATATCGTCGAGTTTGAGCTTTCTAGCAAGCGAATGGCTTTAATGTTACCATTATTACTAATAATGACCATCAGGCGTACTTCGCCCGTGATGCCTTGGGCCCGAGCTTGTACCGGATAGTGCAGGTTGCCAACGCGCTCAACATGCTCACGAAAAGTATTGATATAATCAGCTGCATCGCCGCGCGTCGTTGAATTGCTATCCATCGTCACCACTTTTGATTTGGTGGCATAGACCTGCTGACGTTGCGAGAGTTGGGCTTCGAGCGTTGCGATCTGTTTACGTAGGCGCTCTTCTTGGGCCATGACATCATCTTGTGCTTGTTTGCTGTCATTGTCAGACTCTACCGCCGCTTGTCGCCAGCTTAAGGTGGTTCGCAGATAGCTTTCTTGGTAGCGCTGCTGGCGAACTTGACGCTGTAAATTAATGACATCTTGTGTCTCGCTCATTTGCTCAGCCGCCAGTGGACTGATCTGATCGGTCTCTTGCCTTAACGTCTCATGTATCGTACCGCCGCCTACTTGTGAGGCATTGGCAATAAAATGTGCATCTTCATTTGGCTTCATGTTATCTGTGAGCACTTTTGCGACATCTTGCATCATTGCAGCGGGGTCTTTGCCCGTAGAAAAACTGATACCAAAGATAATGAGGGCATGGACGGCAACGGCAATAAAAACAGCAACAGGCAAGCTTACGTCACGCTTAGGCGCTTGTGCAGAAAAATGATAGCTTTGCGAGTCTTTGATATAGGCCACAATAGGTCTCAGACATTAAGTATAGATCGAGCGAACACCAAGTCCGATCGTAGTAGAGCTGGCAGTGTATGCGAGTGCTATCATAACATGACTTAGAATTGTGCTGCTAGCGTAACCGTAAATGGGGCACGTCCACCCACTCACACCGTATTGATAATAGTTTAAACACCGTTTTTTAGGTAGTGCGTTAACAAATACGTTTTTTTAGCTTGCATCCGTTAAAATATACGTGCAATGTTATTGATAAGTTGTAATCAAATACAGGGGCAGATTTATATCTTAGCGCTGCTAGTGACTTGCATAGACGCCATTTTATAGTTTTTAATAGGTGATCTGTACCGCATCTCGTCAATGATGCCCCCTATAATGATAAGGATAATAAGTTTGAGTGGCTTTGATAACATGAGTGATAACGTGAATAATTCAGACAGTTTTGATGAGTTCTTTGAGGATATTGGCGACCGTTTTGATGAGTCTTTCAGCGGTGGCTGGGATCGCCTCACCCAGTCGATCAAGCAGCTATACAATAAAACGACCGATAAGCTTGAAGATGAAATCCCCCTCCCTGTCGCTCAAAAATACGTCAATGATGCCCTGCAAAAGTTTGTGACCGACAACGTCAAAGCCATCTTAGAGTTGCGCGTTGAGATACACGATCACTGGTTTCGCTTATACTGCACGGTTAATGCGGGTGGTATTTATGCTGAGGTAGCCAGTAACTTTAGTTTGGTCCATGTGCAGCTTGACCGTAACGTTCAGCGCTTTGTGTTTGGCCAGCAGACTTATACCGATGTGCTAAACCTACGCTGTGAGTCTTTTCTTAAACGCCAAGGTATTAAGCTATTTATCTGGTTTTATCACAGCATCCTAAAAAAAGACCCTTTAGGGTTCATTCTGTCTTACATCAATATTGCCCGTGCAAAAGATGAAGTCATTTATCTTGATATTAATCGCTGGCTTAAGAAAAACAAAAAAATCATCAGTACCTTACACAAGGTGCAGGTGAACTACGGCGAGCTTGAAGAAGAACAATTGGTTTTAAAAACCCAAATCAATTATCGGGATTTATTGGCGGCAAGCAGCAACGAAGACATTATTAGCGATGATGATGAGCCTGAGCTGATGCAAGGCCCTCTCAACCCGATAGATGACGCTACCGAACCCAGCCAAGTGTAAAGCAGGTAGACTGTCACTTTTAAAAAAAGCGCTGACGCTAAAGACAGGAGTCTCTGGGCGTCAGCGCTTTTTTATGCCAGTAGGCTTATATTCACCATGCGGTTACCAGTAGTTTTCTACCGCAATATTTCCTTCACCGCGACGATTCATGACCAAGCCGAGCGTCTTTAACGCCTCTTTGGTGTCTTCCACCATATCTGGATTACCGCATAGCATGACGTGGGTGCTATCAACGTCTAAAGCAATACCTACCCGCTCTTGCAGAGTGCCATCCAATAATAGCTTTGGCAGACGTTCTGACAACGCGCCTTTCACAGGCTCACGGGTCACGATTGGAATAAAAATCAGCTTTGCTGGATTGTCAGCCAGCGAGCCAAAGTCTTCTTGTAATCTCTCAATCTTCTTAATATACGCTAGCTCTGCGGTCGAGCGTGCACTATAAGCGAGTACGATATGCTCGTAATCTTCCCATGTTTTCAAGTCTTGTAACATAGATAAAAATGGCGCTAGGCCCGTCCCTGTCGCCAGCAACCACAAGTCTTTTGGCAGTGGTTTTTGATAACGTGCTAGCGTCAAAAACCCAAACGGCAGAGTATTAAGCAGCAGCTCATCCCCTACTTGCAGGTGTTGTAATTGCGAGGTAAAGGCGCCATCAGGAATAACGATAGAGAAAAACTCTAGCACCTCATCAAAGGGTGACGATACAATCGAATAAGCTCGAAAGATGTCTTCATTCAAGGCTGCCTCAAACATCCCATCAGTGGCTTCCGAGACGTCTTGCCGCTGCTTATAATACTGTAGCTGACTAGGATTGACACCCAAACGGACAAATTGCCCTGCCGTAAATTTAAAGCTATCTGGACGGCTGACCGTAAAGCTAAACAGATTGGGCGTCCAGGTGGTTTTACTGAGCACTGTTACCTTTTGAATATTATCACTCATAGTAGTCATTCACTCACACATTATTAATAATTATTGTCTAAATTTTTTAAACGTTACAAACAAAAAGATGCGCCAAGCTTATCACAAAGCTGGCGCATCTTGGTTTTCTAACCGTAACAATGGCTAAGTAGCAGCATCAGCACACAGCCACTTACACCATGTCTTTGACAGCAACATCATCAAATAGGATACCCCTACCAAATACGAGCCAGACTTGCCAGCTCAATCATACTGTTTGGCAAGATACCGAAGAAGACAATAATCGCTGTGACCGCAATCACCATGATCCCGCCAGTACGGATGCCCCATTGCCCAGCCACATCAAACTCAATAAATTGCTTAGGACGTTTGAATAGCGTGAGCATGACACGCAAGTAGTAGAACAAACCGATCGCACTACCCAAGATAATCATCGCCGCTAAGAACCAATTGGTGCCTTGTACAGCGGCCAATATTGCAAACAGCTTGGTGATAAAGCCTGCCGTCAGTGGAATACCTGCCAATGACAACATCATAATAGTCATGACAGCGGTCAGCACCGGACGACGCCAAAACAGCCCTTGATAATGAGTCAGCTCATCCGCTTCTCCAGATAAGCGATAAGGACTCGACATCAATGTCACCACGCCAAAGGCACCGATAGAGGTGAAGGCATAAACTGCCATATACATACTCGAGATACTATCCGCGGCCGTCCCGATGCTCACGATCACGATCAGCACGTAACCCATATGGGCGATCGAAGAGTAACCGAGTAGACGTTTGAGACTGGTTTGCCGTATGGCTAATAAATTACCCACCAAAATAGATAAGGTCGCCATCACCATAAGCAGCATCTGTACCGATGGCAATGCCAATAAAGCCGTGTCAATTAAGAAGCGAACAGCCAGCGCCATCATCGCAACCTTGGAAACCGAGGCTAAAAATGTGGCGATCGGTGCAGGTGCCCCTTCATAAACATCAGGCGTCCACATGTGAAAGGGCGCAGCCGACAATTTAAAGGCAATACCAAACATCATCATCGCCGCGCCAAGTATCAAGAGTGGCGACTCAAATAGATTGCTAAGCATCATACTAATAGGCTTGAAGCCCAACGATCCGACTTCTGCATAAATAAAGGCCATGCCCATCAGCAACGTTGCCGATGCGGTCGCAGACAGTACTAAGTACTTTAGACCTGACTCAAGCGAGCGGTTACGCATATAAGTATAGGATAGCAGGCCATATAGTGGCACTGAAAGCATCTCTAAACTCATAAAGAACGATGCCATGTGCTGAGCGCTTACCATAAGCAGCGCGCCAATCGTCGATAGTAACATGAGCAGATACAGCTCATCTTTGTTGTCTTTGAGGTTTGCCAAATACGCATAAGATAACGTACAGCAGGCCAAGGCGCAGACAAAAATAACCACCATGTTAAACTGAGCAAAATTATCAATCACAAATAACTGCTCAGCACTTGGTAAGACCGTTCCGCTCTCGATGATACCAGCCATTTGTCCAATTAAGATAAATAGACCAATATTTAAACCGACGACCGTCACCGTGCCAGTGACCATATGTGAGCGTTTAATGGCGATGGCAATCATGACCACCAACACTGTAATAACGACGGCTATAATCGGTGCATAAGGCAACAATCCCATCAAATCATTCATCGTAATATTATACATGACTTAACGTGCCTCCATTGCATCAAGCAGTTGCGACGCATCTACCTGTGTCACTTGACTGTATATATATGCGTTATTAATCCACTGCATCGCATGACTTGAGGTATCAAGGAACGGCTGTGGGTACAGTCCGAGCCACACCAAACCAGCGGCAAGCATCAGTAGTAATGACAGCTCACGCTTGCCCAAATCTTTTAGTTTACGTACCGGTAATCCATGAGACTTGGTTTCTTGTACGGCCAACGCTTCGATATTGTTTTTACCAAATAGCGCGCGATGAATCAGAATAAGCGAGTATAACCCTGCCAGCACCAAGCTAAAGGTAGCCAAGACGACAAACACTGGATACTGCGTAAATGAGCCAAATAAAATCATAAACTCGCCAATGAAGTTACCCGTGCCCGGTATCCCAAGTAAGGCGGCGCAGAAGAACATCAATATTGGCGCATAGTAGCGGAACTGTCCCCACATGCCGCCCATCAAAGTCAAATCGCGTGTGTGCAAACGCTCATACAACTGACCTGCCATGATAAATAGTGCCGCCGAGCTTAAGCCATGTGCGAGCATCTGAATCATCAGACCTTGTAAGCTAAGCAGTGTGCCGGCATAAATCGCCAATACCACAAAGCCCATGTGGGAGATACTGGTGTACGCCAGCAGACGCTTCATATCCGTTTGCATAAAGGCGAGCCACGCCCCGTAAAATATACCGATCGTACCTAAGGTGATCGCAATCGGTGCAAACTCTTGTGACGCCACTGGAAACAAGGGCAAGACAAACCGAATCAAACCATAAGCGGCGGTCTTAATGAGCACACCCGCCAAATCTACTGAACCTGCGGTTGGGGCTTGCGCGTGCGCATCTGGCAACCAACCATGAAAAGGAATAATTGGTAACTTGACCGCAAAGCCAATAAAGAAGCACAGCATGATTGGATATTCCCAGCCGCCAAGTGACGTACCGAGCAAATCATTATAGTTAAAGCTCACCACGCCCGTTTGTGCGTAGCTGATAATGACCAATACCAATATACCAATGAGCATGATTAACCCAGAGGCTTGGGTATAAATAAAGAACTTGGTTGCGGCATATTCTTTGGTTTTACCAACGACATCATGACCCCAAATCGCGATCAAGAAGTAGATAGGGACCAGCATCATCTCCCAAAAGAAGAAGAATAAAAACAGGTCAATGGCTAAGAAAACACCGATGACGCCGCCCAAACTCCACAGCAAATTGAGATGAAAAAAGCCAACACGGCGCTGAATCTCATTCCACGAACAAGCCACCGCAGCAATACCGAGCAGGCCGGTCAACGCTACCATTAATAGCGACAAACCATCTAATGCCAAATGAAAGCTGATACCAAAGCTCGGTATCCACGGCACACTAAATTCAGCCACCCAAGGCACAGCAGAGTCCGGTGCAATCACCTGCTTACTCATACCGCTAAAATCACCGTATTGCCAGAGTACCAATGACAAGGCAAAGGTCAACGTCATACCAATCAAGGCAATCCAGCGCGGCAGACGTTTATTGAACCGCTCTACCAACCAGCATAGCAACCCTGCAATAAAAGGGATCGCAATCAATGCTGGTAGCATCCACGTTTGTTGTAACTCAATCATCTTATACCACCGTCATCATTACCAGCACTAGCAATACCGCCATACCCAAGCCAAAGCTTGCAGCATAGCCTCGAAGTGACCCTGTTTGCGTCGCAGACAATACCTTATTACCTGCTGAAGCCAGCTTAGGTAACACATACCACGTTTTATCGATAGGGTCGGCTTTAAATAAGCGGCCGATGAACAAAAAGGGTTTTACAAAAATCACATCGTATAACGCATCGAAGCCGAGGCCATGATAGCACCAGTGATATAGCGCCCCGCCAATACGCGAGCGCTTAAAGCTCGTCAGCAGTCGGCCCTTATTGACCACATATAGTAGTGCCGCCAGTATCAAACCTGCCGCCATCGCACCCATCGCAATATATTCTGCTGTATGTTTGCCATGCGCTTGACCCGCCACTTCTAATAAATGCCCAACACTCTCTGGCAACACCCCTTGTAAGGGCGGTGTGATCCATGCGCCAACCGCGGTAGATAACACGAGCAGTACGGTAAGAGGCAGCCAATACGACACCCCTGATAATTTGTGTGCATGGGTTTTTTCTTCGCCAAAGAAAATAATCCAAATCATACGGAAGGTATAAATCGCGGTTAAGAACGCACCGAATACTCCCATGTAAAACAGGACCATATGACCGGTGGCATAAGTCTCCCAAAGAATCGCTTCTTTCGAGTAAAAGCCAACAGTGACCCAAGGTATCGCAGCCAGTGCACCGCCACCCACGATGTAGCACCAAAATACCAATGGTATTTTCTTACGCAGTCCGCCCATCTTAAAGATATCTTGCTCATGATGTACCGCAAGAATGACCGCACCTGATGATAAGAATAACAAGGCTTTAAAGAAAGCATGCGTCATTAAGTGAAAGATAGCCCCTTGCCATGCGCCAACGCCAAGCGCCAAGAACATATAGCCGATCTGGCTCATGGTCGAATACGCAAGAATACGTTTGATGTCTGTTTGCGCAAGTGCACAGAAACCAGCAACCACCAGTGTCAACGCCCCTACGCCGCCAACCCAGTACAACAAGATACCTGGGGTCAATTCAAACAAGGGGTGCAGACGGGCAATTAAATAAACCCCAGCGGTGACCATCGTCGCGGCGTGAATCAGAGCCGAGACTGGTGTCGGACCAGCCATCGCATCAGCCAGCCATGTATGCAGTGGCAACTGCGCTGATTTACCCATCGCCCCGCCAACGAGCATCATGGTAGTAAGCATCATCGTTGGATTATTAATATCGAATACTTCTGGCGCGCGCGTAATAATCTCTTGGATATTCAGCGTACCGAACTCGCGGAACAATAAAAACAAACCAAAGGCTAAGAACACATCACCCACACGCGTGACGGTAAAAGCTTTCATCGCGGCAAGGCCATTGGCTCTATCATGATAATAGTAACCAATCAAAAGGTAAGAGCAGATACCCACGCCTTCCCAGCCGAGATAAAGCAAGAACAAGTTATCTGCTAATACCAGCAATAGCATGCTGGCAACGAACAAGTTCATGTAGCTGAAGAAACGGGCAAAGCCAGTGTCCCCTTTCATGTACCAAGCGGCAAACAGATGAATTAAAAAGCCAATACCCGTAATGACCCCAGTCATGGTCAGTGCCAAGCCATCAAAGCTCAAGCCGAAATGGGGCGCAAAGTCACCCACTTGGAACCACGTCCACAGCGGAATCTCTACGACCGTGCCGGCTGGATTGGTGGTCAAAAAGCTATAGCTAACCACCAGCGTACATAGAGCTGATAACAGCATGCTACCGACACCGACAGCCGCTGCCACCTGTTCCGTTAATTTGTCGCGCATAAAGGCTAAAATCAAAAAGCCAATGAGCGGGAATATAAAGGTTAATGGTAATAAACTCATGACATCATCCTTTCATCTCATTGGCGCTATCGACATCAAGATGCCCACGCTTATGATAAAACCGCAATAATATGGCCAAACCAATGGCCGCTTCTGCTGCTGCCAACGTCAAAATAAAGATAAACATAATCTGTCCATCTGGATCAACCCAGCGACTCCCTGCCACCACAAAGGCCAGTGCTGCCGCGTTCATCATGATCTCAAGACTCATTAGCATAAATAGGAAATTACGTCGTACCATGACCCCGCACAGACCAATGGCAAATAAGATCCCTGCCAAAATTAATCCATGACTCATAGGGATCATACCCAATACATTGTGTACCTCAGCCACAGGCTGTACTAAGCCTACCACCTCGTGGGCAAACGGCACGTTTGACACGTCTTGTGCCACGCTCGCTGCTAGTACCATCAGTCGGACTCCTTGCGCGTGACTTTATTCACACCCACATTCATACTTACATAGTCATGCGGGTCAACATCTTTATATTCGTAAGGTTCAGCCATTGTTACTGCCTCACTCTTTGTATGGGTGCTATCGTTACCATATGGCTTGGTATTACCCGTATGGGTCTGAAAGCCTTGAGGGTCATTACCGACGACCTCATCATCGCTCGACTCTTTGCCCAAATGATACGCTGCAACCAAGGCCGCCAATAACAACAACGCCGCCACTTCGATGAGCATCACGTACTTAGTAAACAGCACTGTCCCAACGACTTTGGCTGAAACCGTCGTACCGCCAATCATAGCGGCTTCGTCATGATTAAGACCAATCATTGCGTAAAGCACGACGGCAATAATCAGGGTCAATCCTGTCGGTATCGCCCAAGTACCCGCATCAAGCCAACGCTCTTCACGCTCATCATTGGTCATCCCTAAATTGAGCATCATGATGACAAAGACAAACAGCACCATAATAGCGCCAGCATAAACAACGATCTCAAGTGCCCCTGCAAATGGCGCACCCAACACAAAAAATATGCCAGCAATCGCCAGTAACGACACAATCATCGATAAAATCGCATGCACTGGATTGGATTGGGTCACCACGCGTAGACTGGCAAAGATTGCCACCGCCGCAAGCGAATAAAACCCTGCCAATTCAGGATGGTTTAAAATATTCATCATGGCAGCAAGCTCCTCAGATCAATCGGTGCAGCTTCATTTTGTGCCGCCCCTTTTGGTTTTTCCGCTACCGCCATACCCGTCACACGATAATAGTTATAATCGGGATATTTGCCTGGTCCTGAAATAAGCAAATGCTCTTTTTCATAGACCAAATCTTGGCGCTTATATTCACCCAGCTCAAAGTCAGGCGTCATTTGTATCGCTGTGGTTGGGCACGCCTCTTCACACAATCCGCAAAAAATACAGCGCGAAAAGTTGATCCGGAAAAACTCTGGATACCAGCGTCCGTCTTCACGCTCAGCTTTTTGTAACGAGATACAGCCAACCGGACAGGCCACCGCACACAAGTTACAAGCGACACAGCGCTCGTCTCCATCAGGATCACGCGTTAGGACAATACGTCCACGAAAACGCGGCGGTACAGGTACCGGCTCTTCAGGATAAAGGATGGTATCACGCGGTCTGAGCGCATGACTATTGACCATCCACATGCTGCGGACAATGGTAAATATACCAATGACGGTCTTTTTTATGGTAGTAAACATGGGATTATTATCCTTATCAGCTTTACCCTAGTTCATCAGTGATGGCTAGTAATGACTATAACGTTGGGGAAAAGATCAAAATGACCGCAGCAGTAATCAACAGATTGATCAAGGTTACGGGCAGACATACTTTCCAGCCAAAGTTCATCACCTGATCATAACGCGGACGCATGAGTGAACCTCGAGCCAAAACAAACATGGTCATAAAGAACAGCGTTTTAATCATGAACCAAAAAGCTGGTGGAATAAATGGAATATCTAAATTGAACGGCGCAAGCCAACCGCCGAAGAACAAGCAAGTCATCAAGGCAGAAATCAAGACAACGTTGACATACTCACCAATGAAGAACATACCGAATTTCATACCAGAGTATTCAACATGATACCCTTCCGCGAGCTCCTGCTCTGCTTCTGGTTGGTCAAATGGATGCCTGTGAGTCACGGCCACACCAGCCACCACAAAGGTCAAAAAGCCGAAAAACTGCGGAATGATATACCAGCCATCAATTTGCGACTCTACAATAGCGCGCAAGTTAAAGGAGCCTGTTAACGCGACCACGCCCATCAATGATAAACCCAAAAAGACTTCATAACTGATGGTCTGTGCCGCAGAGCGCAAACCACCCAGTAACGAGAACTTATTGGCAGACGCCCAGCCCCCAAACATCACCGCGTAAACAGCGATACCGGCCATGGCAAAGAAGAACAAGATACCAATGTCCCAATCTGCCACGCCCAGCATGGGCGAGATAGGAATAATGGCAAAGGAGGCCAAGGCGGTAAACATCGCGACCGCTGGGGCCAAGGTAAACATAAACTTATCGGTAAATTTTGGTGTCCAATCTTCTTTAAAGAAGATTTTTAACATGTCAGCAATCAGCTGCAGTGAACCAAAAGGGCCGACACGGTTGGGACCATAACGGTCCTGCCACAAGGCTAGCATGCGACGCTCATAGATGATCATCATAGCAGCAACCAGCACCACCACTAAAAAGATGACCAACGATTGGCCCACCAAAAACAGAATAGACCAAGCGTCAAAGCTCATACTACCGGCCAAAAAGCTTGGCACATCAGGGATAATACGGGTAACTTGCATATTACACCTCCTGTGTGGTGGTCGGCGCTGTATCCATTTGCGCAGCGTTATTATTGTTCATCATATCGTTAGCCATGCTACCCATCATCGTCACTGGTGCCTCAACTTTGCGTACCGACGCTGGCATTGACGGATGAATGATACTCACCTGCCCGACTGGATAACCGATACAACCTTCTGCTAAGTAACCCACCAGCTGTACTGGCAAGGTGATTTGTTGCTTATCGATTTCAATCGCCAAGTAATCACCGGCCGCAATATTCCAGTCTTTAGCATCATCCACACCAATACGCCATGCGGCAACAGGCAGTTGCTCAGCGACGATTGGGCTACGAGATGCCATCATAGAGCTGGCATAGATGTTATGGATAGGCACCAATTTGGCTTGTCCTTGCTGCATATCCGTCGTGTTCGCAGACGTGACGTCAGGCGCGACGTACTGACGAGTGGCTAGGCGCGCTAGCTGATCGAATAAGCGCACTCCAGGATCGCCATTTTTTAAGTGGCCACCAACCTTGTCTTGATATTTATTCCACGCTTGCGGTGAGTTCCACCCTGCCGCATTGGCAAAAGGAATCATCGAACTTGGTGTTTGTTTGCCGCTATAACCTTCCATTGAGAAAGTTAAACCGGTGTCCAAATCTTTTGGCTGCATCGGCTCATGGACTGATATTGGCGCACGCATGGCGGTACGACCTGAATACCGACGCGGCTGACGGGCAATTTTAAGACCCGTAATACGGTAATCGGCATCTGGTGCCGCGCCTTTGATACCCGCAAGTTTAGGATGCGTTGCAATCAAGGCATTGATCACATCATCAAGCTGCGTCCAATCGACATCACGGCCTTCAACGCTGCTATGGACCGCATGTAGCCAGCGCCAGCCTTCTTTGATGCTGCTCATTGGATGGTAGTAATTGTTGTCATACACTTGGAAAAAGCGCTGCGCCCGTCCTTCAGCCGATATCAAGGTGCCATCCGCTTCTGCAAAGCTTGCGGCTGGCAATACAATATCGACGTCTTTGTGCCAATCGAGCAGCTGATGATCTAAGGCTATGACGGTTTTATCAGCCAATAGCTGCGTTAATTTACTGGCATCAATTGCGTCTGTCAGTTGGTTTTCAGCGACCACTACCACATCAAAATCGGTCGCTAGCAGCTCTTCAACTGACTGACCGCCAAGCAAGCAAACGCCCATGCTGTTGGAATCAGGAACGGTCAAATAAATACCCGCTTGAGCGTGGTAACGCTTGTTAACTTCTCTTAGCTCAGCAGTTTCAGCAGGCTCACGCTCAATATCATCTTGCGCTTCTTTATTGGTGCCCGTAGCAGGCTTGGCGGGTTTTGCTGATAGCTCTTTGTCTTCTTCAGGTTGCTCAGTTTGTGCCTGTTTTTCTACTGCACGGAGCTGCTTATCACGAACCATAGCATTATGCGCTTCAACTTGTTGCTGCTCAGTTGCTTTGATTGCCGCGCGTTTTTGCGTTAAGACCTGAGTAATTTGTGCCGCTGCTTCTATCAATGCCGTAGAAGATAAGCTGCTACCGGATATGACCAATGGTTTATCCGCTTGGATCAAATCATAAGCGATTTGCTGCGCCAATGCTTGCATGCCGTCATTATCAGGACTGGCATCAGTGTTTTGTTCAGCTGTTTGTGGATCTGTTATGTCTGCTAAATCATCAGCGAAATTAGCAATCTCATCAGCCACTTTAAAGCCAAGTTTGGTGATATCTTCAGGCGTTGCGACCACGCTCACTTTACTGATGTCTTCTAGCTTGGTTTGCGTCACATCGATGACATAAACTGGGCTTAGTGCATCTTGCGCGATACGTTTGACCGGTTCTGCAAGCCAAGGCTGCGTCTTCAACGCGGCGGCCATTTTTAGGCCTTCATTTTTCGCAGCTTGACGTACTGACAACGCGACACGTGATGACGTTTGGGTAATGTCTTCGCCCAGTACCAGCACCGCATCATGACTTTCAATATCCGTCATGCTTGGGTTATAGATGCCCTCAGTACTAAGCACTTCGATACATTTATTGACCAGAGATTGCTGCTGATGGTTCAGGCCTGTCGAGAAGTTATTAAAGCCGACGAGGTTTTTTAGCGCAAAGTTAGTCTCAAGGCTGGCACGTGGCGAGCCAATACCAATGACTTTTTTGTCCTTGATACGTTTGATGGTTTCATCGAGTGCGTAGTCAATATTGATTTTGACATGCTTATCATTGATACGCTCAAGCGCTTGGGTTGGGCGATCGGCACGATTGACATAGCCGTAACCAAAACGACCACGGTCACACAAGAAGTAACGGTTTACGTCACCGTTGTAGCGGTTTTCGATGCGGCGTAATTCACCATAACGCTCGCCCGGTGAAGTGTTACAACCCGCCGAGCAGCCGTGACAGATGCTAGGCGCATACTGCATGTCCCATTTACGGTTGTAGCGCTCAGAATGCGTCTTATCAGTGAACACACCCGTTGGGCAAACTTCGGTTAAGTTGCCTGAGAACTCGCTTTCAAACTGTCCGTCTTGATCACGACCAAAATAAACACGATTGTTTGAGCCATAAACACCCAAATCTTCGCCGCCAGCGTAGTCTTTATAAAAGCGTACACAGCGATAGCACGCGATACAACGATTCATCTCGTGGGCGATAAAGGGGCCAAGCTCTTGGTTGTGATGGGTACGTTTGGTAAAGCGATAGCGACGACGACTATGGCCTGACATATAAGTCATGTCTTGCAAATGACAATGCCCGCCCTCTTCACAAGTTGGACAATCATGCGGATGGTTGGTCATGAGTAGCTCAACCATCGACTTACGAAACGCTTTGGCTTCATCGTCAGTGACTGAGATGTACGTGTCATTCTCAGGTGCGACCATACATGACATGACAAGACGACCGCGACCCGCTTCCATATCTTCTTTACTTTGGAATTGCTTGACCGCGCACTGACGACACGAGCCTACTGAGCCTAGGGCGGGATGATAACAAAAATACGGCACATCAATGCCGAGTGATAAGCAGGCTTGTAGTAAGTTGTCGCTGCTATCTACTTCGACAGTGGTTCCATCAATATGTATGACTGCCATGCCGCTCTCCTTATTTCACTACTGGCTGTTGGTTGGCTGCAGCATCAATGACGTCTACACCAACCGCCTGCGCGATTTTTTGATCAAACTCAGGACGGAAATATTTAATCGCACTCATGAGTGGCTCCATCGCACCCGGCGCATGCGCACAGAATGTTTTACCAATCCATAAGTCACGCGTGAGGCCCTCTAGTTTTTCGACATCGCCCACTTGCCCTTCGCCATCATTGATAGCGGTGAGCAGTTTAACGCCCCACGGCAACCCATCACGGCACGGTGTACACCAGCCGCATGATTCGCGCTGAAAGAAAATCTCAAGATTACGCAGCAGTGGCACCATGTCTTGTGATTCATCAACCACCATGATCAGCCCTGTACCCATACGACTACCCGCTTCTTGAATTGAATCAAAATCAACGACTACATCTAAATGATCAGCGGTTAAAAAGTCGGTTGAGGCGCCGCCTGGCAACCATGCTTTTAGTTTTTTGCCGTCTTTCATACCGCCCGCCAAGTCTTCAATAATCTCACGAGCGGTGTAACCAAAAGGCAGCTCCCATAGGCCTGGGTCGTTCACCCGTCCTGAACAGCCAAACAGCTTAGTACCAGGGGTGTCACTTTTACCTTTAATCTTAGATAGCGACTGATACCACTCTACGCCATGATTTAAAATCGCTGGCATATTACTTAAGGTCTCAACGTTATTGACAACTGTTGGACGGCCCCATGCGCCAGAGATTTGTGGAAACGGCGGTTTGGTACGTGGGTTGGCACGGCGACCTTCTAAGCAGTTAATAAGTGCCGTCTCTTCACCGCAAATATAACGTCCAGCGCCCGTGTGCACATGCAAATTAAAACTAAAATCTGAGCCTAAAATGTTATCGCCCATTAGATTATTGGCCAAACACTCTTCGATGGCAGTAACCAAACGCTCAGCGGCTAGAATGTATTCACCGCGGATAAAGATATAGCCATCCGTCGCTCCGATAGCGTGAGCGGTGATCAGCATCCCTTCGATCAGCTGAAACGGCAGACGCTCCATGAGCAAACGGTCTTTAAACGTACCTGGCTCCATCTCATCCGCGTTACAAATGAGATAGCGCGGCAAACCGTCCGGCGGCGACATAAATGACCACTTCAATCCAGCGTTAAAACCTGCGCCACCGCGACCTCTGACATTGGCAGCTTTAATCATATTGCCCACCTCTTTAGGTGACTTACTTAACGCTTGCTTTAAGCCAGTAAAGCCTTTTAAAGACTCGTAGGTTGCCAGATCAAGCACGGCATCATGATGCGCCAAACGCCAAGTCAAAGGCTTGGTTTCACTAGTGGCTGTCGCTTTATCACCATAAATCGGAACACGCTGTGCATTCAATTGGCTTGGCGCTTGGCCTTGGCCGCGACGAGCAATTTGCTCTGAAATCGTTAAACTCATGCGTATAGCTCCAATAATTGCGCAACCTCAGATGGCTGGACAGGGCCATAAGTGTCTTCATCAATCAACACCGCGGGCCCCTTGTCGCAGTTTCCTAAGCAGCAAATCGGCAACAACGTAAAGCGGCCATCTGCGGTTGTCTGGCCATACTCAATACCGAGCTGCGATCTGATCTCAGCGGAGAGCGCTTCATAACCCGTTAAGTAGCAAGCCACCGAATCACAAATCAGAATGACATGGCGACCGACAGGCTGACGATAAATGCGATTAAAGAAAGTGGCGACGCCATCCATATCTGACATCGGAATGTCTAAGATGTTGGCGATGGCATTGACTTGTGCATCATCAACCCAACCGTTGCGCTTTTGCACGATTTTTAGGGCATCGAGCGAGGCTGCACGTGCCTGTGGGTAATGATGCATAAACTCATGAATGGCAGTGATTTCCTCAGCGGTGAGGATGCTTGCCACATCTACTTTTGGCATTTTGTCGGAAACAATTTTCATAATCTTTTATCTTTCCTCACTCATCCTGCTCTATCACAAGGCAACGTCAGTCCTACTGCAACTGTGATCGTATTGACGTGTGAGAGCATTTTGGTGTGCCATTTGGCAATAATATATTGATTAGTATCTCTTTTTTCACAAACGCTAACGGTCACAATCCGCCATCACAATATCAATCGACGCCAAATACATAATAGCATCGGATACAAGCGAGCCATTGATGACTGACGGCATTTGCTGCAAATGGGCAAACGTCGGCGTACGAATACGCGTGCGATAGCTCATCGTGGCTTTGTCTGACGTAATGTAATAGCTGTTCAAACCTTTGGTCGCCTCGACGATCGTCGTACACTCGCCCGCTGGCATCACAGGTCCCCACGATACTGAGATAAAGTGGTTAATCAGTGTCTCAATATCGTTTAGCGTACGGTCTTTTGGCGGTGGTACGGCCAGAGGATGATCAGCCTTGTAAGGTCCTTGTGGCATGTTGTCCATACACTGACGAATAATACGTAACGACTGACGCATCTCTTCGACTTTCACCATACAGCGATCATAAGCATCACCGTTATACCCAACTGGCACTTCAAAATCGTAATTTTCATAGCCCATATATGGACGTGCTTTACGCAGATCAAAGTCCACGCCGGTGGCCCGTAAACCTGCCCCAGTGACGCCCCAAGCCAGCGCTTGCTTGGCATTGTACTGTGCGACCCCTTGGGTACGACCTTTAAGCACACTGTTTTGCAGTGCCGCTTTGACGTACTCGTCCAAGCGTTTTGGCATCCAATCTAAGAACTCACGAACCAGACGCTGCCAGCCGCGCGGCAGATCAGCCGCCGTACCGCCGATACGGAACCAAGCCGGATGCATACGATAACCGGTCACCGCTTCGATGACGTCATACGCTTTTTGGCGATCGGTAAACATATAGAACACCGGGGTCATGCCGCCTGCGTCCTGAATGAAAGTACCGACAAACAGTAAGTTATTGGTAATACGGAAAAACTCGCTCATCATCACGCGGATGGTTTCAGCGCGCGGTGGAACCGTAATACCAGCCAGCTTTTCGACCGACATGATGTACGGCAGCTCATTCATCACACCGCCGAGATAATCGATACGGTCGGTATAAGGAATGTATGAATGCCACGTTTGACGCTCAGCCATCTTTTCTGCGCCGCGATGGTGATAACCAATGTCAGGGATACAATCGACCACTTCTTCGCCATCCAGCTGCAACACCAAGCGGAACGCACCATGAGCCGAGGGATGGTTAGGACCAATGTTCAAAAACATAAAGTCTTCATCACGCCCTGAGCGCTTCATGCCCCACTCTTCTGGGACAAAACGCAGGTTCTCTTGCTCGTATTGCTGCTTGGCTGTGTTCAAGAAGTACGGCGTAAACTCCGTCGCACGCGCGTGATACTCTTTACGCAGTGGATGCCCTTCCCAGTACTTGGGTAATAAGATACGGGTCAAATGGGGGTGACCACTAAAGACCACACCGAACATATCCCACACTTCGCGCTCGTACCAATTGGCATTTGGCCAAATCTGGGTGGCGCTTGGCACATTGAGATCATCTTCACTCAGCGCCACTTTAATGCGTACATCGCTATTACGCTCAAGCGACATCAGATGATAAAACACCGTAAAATCACTGTCAGGCAAGCCGCCACGATGCTGGCGCAGTCGCTCGTCGATGGCAGACAAGTCAAATAGCATGACATAAGGCTTGGGCAATTTACGCAAGAATAAGAGAATGTCTAGTAAATCAGCACGCGCCACCCAAACTGTTGGAATCTCATCCACAGTGTGCTGTATCACAAACTTGCCAGCATACTTATCTTCCAACTCTTTGATAACAGCTGGAACAGGCTTAATCTTAGGATCTATATTTTCGACTACCGTGACCATGAATGATGTATTCCTTCATTAATCATAACTGAGCTATGTTAAACATAAGCGAACTATGATGAGCGTATGCACACTTAACCCGTTTAGGGATTTTTAATTATCGAGCCAAACTACTCGCTTAAACCATCACTGGCTAAACACCGGCTGACTAAATACTGTCTGGGCTACGCAAGTTTTTCACAGCGATACGATCCGCTTGCTTACGGTCACGCTCAGGCGTCATTTGCGGCTGATACACACCCTGCTCATTGACATGAATGCCAAGCGGGCGACGCTCTTTGGTGATGGACTCTTGTAGCAGCATTAGCCCTTGAATCAAGGCTTCTGGGCGCGGCGGACAGCCTGGCACATAAACATCTACGGGGATAATTTTATCGACGCCTTGTACCACAGAATAAATGTCGTACATACCGCCAGAGTTAGCACAGGCCCCCATAGAGATGACCCATTTTGGCTCAAGCATTTGCTCGTATAGACGCTGAATGACGGGCGCCATTTTAATAAAGCAAGTACCAGCGACGATCATGACATCTGCCTGACGGGGCGAGGCACGAATAACCTCTGCCCCAAAGCGAGACAAATCGTGGACCGCTGTTAAGGTCGTGGCATATTCGACATAACAGCAAGACGTACCAAAGTTAAATGGCCAGAGCGAGTGCTTGCGCCCCCAATTTGCTGTCGAATGGACGAGGTCTTCGAGACGACCCATAAAGACATTTTTATTGACTTCGTCTTCGATAGGATCGTTGACCGTTTGACTGGTCTGTGCAGGATAGGTATCTGCATCAGGGTTGGCTTTTGTTAATGTGTATTTCATAACATACAACCTTTATATTAGGCGTCGCGTGGCAAACACCTTGCCATCACGACCGCCTTAACTTCTATTATGAATAAATGATCATTAATATACATTCAACAGACAAACATGACGGCGTCATCCTGTCTCTGCTAACAGTCTTTATCCGCTATAAGAAGCCTGACAAGACCGTTAGCCACTAACGCCCAACGTTATCACGCGGAGCAGACGACACAAAATCCACGGAAGTGACATGACCGGTGGTATTAATATGATCGATGTTTTGTAGATGGCGGCGATTGGTCTCAATATTGTTTGAGACATTAATTTGTCCGGAGGACTGCGCTGGGATTTTGCCCGTCGGATCAACCATCAGCTCATCAACCCCATCAAAACCTGTGATGTCGGCCAAATTAAAGCCAGCAGGTGCGGCATACAGACGTGCTTTTTTACGACGCTTGTCAGCTGGGGCCCAGTTCATCGCACCTAAGCTTAGCTCATAGATCAAACCAATGATTAAGATGGTAATAAAGACGGCGGCAGCAGCAAAGCCAAGCCAGCCCGCTTCACGCACTGACACCGCATAAGCGTAAAGATATAGCGCTTCTAGATCAAAGATAACAAAGAAAATCGCCACCAAGTAGAATTTGGCAGACAAACGAATACGGGCGTTGCCAGATCCGACAACACCCGCTTCAAATACTTCTTCTTTTTGTGAACCTTGAGAGCGACCGCCAAGCAAACGCGGAACGACCAGCATAAAGACAACTAGCCCAATGGCGGCTAAGATAAAAGCAATGGCTGACCAATTAAAAGCAGACATGATAATACGTGCTCCTCACCCAATCGAGTGTTAAGCCCAGCGCAAATATTGACCTACTTTAAGGCCATCTAGCGATAGGCATAACGCAGACAAAAATACAAAGCGACTGTCATTGAGCCACTGTATTTAAGTTACTATTTTAGGGTCTGTGCTGGTAACAACCAATTATCAAGCTTATTGACGACGATGTCAGACGTGACCAACTGTAGATATTCCGGTATGCGCGGATAAAAGGCTGGTCGCCTAACGCATCTCCTAACAACGTAAGATCAACGTATTAAATCAATATCATATCCGAGGTTTACTTAATTGATTTAATAGCTCATTACACGTGGTCAATCATGACGTGACAACTGGCATAAATTATTTACGTACTATACGCATATCAGCGCCCAAAAGCTAGTTTTTAACTGTATTGAACGGTCACTTTATCTGCAAAAAAAATGTGTTTTTTTTACCATAAGTTATGATATAGACGTTACCTTATATTAACCCCAAATCCGCACTTTTAGCCCCTAGCGGTTGCAGTAGCGGTTTTCCTTATTTTCTAAGACCTCAAACGGCGGCTTTAACGCACGGATTCAGCACCCAACTCCTCCCCAAAGTCACGGTTTTTGCTTTATAATAGCCAACCTAAATTCAATGGCTTACTATCATTATATTGTCGTTGAGTCACAAATCCTCTTACCCTTATGATGTGATTTTTTATTAAAAACGTCACGATATCCATTTTAATGATACACGCCGCCTGCATTTAGCTATGATGTTATCAGCGCACCCCACTTTTTTGCTTTTGTCTTACAGGTCACGTTATGAGTCAACTTAATCCCAAACAAACCGAGGCCATGCTTTACGTATCCGGGCCATTGCTTGTGCTAGCAGGTGCAGGTTCCGGTAAGACCTCAGTGATTACGCGCAAGATTGCCTATCTTATCGAAGAGTGCGAGATGCCAGCGGAGCGCATCACTGCCGTGACCTTTACCAACAAAGCGGCACGCGAGATGAAAGCCCGTGTCAGCAAACTGTTGCCAAGCGAAAAAATGCGTGGACTGACCGTGTCCACCTTTCACCAATTTGGCCTACAGTTTTTACGCTACGAGCTGATTCATACCCCGCTTAAAGGTAACTTTTCTATCATGGACAGCGACGACAGCAAGCGTTTGCTCATGGAGCTGATGATGCGCGATAATTTGAGCGGCGCTGAGAGTCGTGAGCTGGTGGGTAAAGCGATCAAGATGATTTCGGATTGGAAAAACGATTTGATTGAGCCTGATCAGGCAATGGAAACGTTAGACGATCCTGAAGACATGATTTTTGCCACCCTTTATGCCCTATACGAGCGTAATTTGCGTGCGTATAACGCAGTTGATTTTGATGACTTGATTGTATTGCCAACGAAAATACTGCGTGAAAATGCGCAGTTGCGTGACAAATGGCAAAACCGTATCCGCTATCTGCTCGTCGATGAGTATCAAGATACCAACACCGCTCAGTATGAAATGATTAAGTATTTGGTCGGGCCGCAGGGGCGTTTTACGGTCGTGGGTGACGACGACCAATCTATCTATGCGTGGCGCGGCGCCAAGCCTGAAAACATGGCGCTACTCAAAGAAGATTTTCCAAAGCTCAAAATCGTCATGCTTGAGCAAAATTACCGCTCAACCACGCGTATTTTGACCTCGGCCAACGCGGTCATTCTCAACAATGAGCATTTGTTTGAGAAAAAACTGTGGTCAGATAAAGGCCAAGGCGAAAAAATCCGCATTATTAACTGTCGTAACGACGATGATGAGTCCGAGCGTGTGGCCAAAGAAATCGTCACTCATAAACTGCGTTTTGGTAACGAATGGGAGCAATACGCCGTCCTTTATCGCAGTAACTTTCAGGCACGTATGTTAGAGGCGCAATTGCGTCAGCTACAAGTGCCTTATAAGTTATCCGGCGGTCAGTCGTTTTTTGCGCGTAGTGAAATCAAAGACATCATGGGCTATCTGCGTCTGATTTTGAATCCTGAAGACGACAGTGCATTTTTGCGGATTATTAACACGCCAAAGCGCGGCATGGGTCCTGCTACGCTTGAGAAATTAGGCTTGTTTGCTCAAGAGCACAGCATCTCGCTACTGGCGTCGTGCACCCATGCTGGCTTGACGCATGTTTTGCCATCCAAGGCTTACGGCACGATAAAAGAGTTTGGTGAGTTTATTGAACACTATACGCGTGAGCTCGATCAACACCCCGACCCTGTGCCTATTGTGCGTCAGATGATCGATGAGACGGGTTATATTGACTTTGTCCGTAGTGATGCCAAAACGCCGCAACAAGAAAAAAACCGCATCGATAATATCGATATGCTCTATACCAGCATTCAGTCGTTGATCAATCGCGCAGAAGAAGACGAAGATCGGACGATTGATACTATTATTCGTAAGTTGGTATTACTTGATATGCTCGAGCAACAACAAGAAGAAGAGAATACCAATAAAGTCAATCTGATGACCTTGCATGCGGCAAAAGGCCTAGAGTTTGATTACGTTTATATCATGGGGCTTGAGGAGGAGATGCTACCGCATCGCAACTCTATCTTGAGCGAAACGGTCGAAGAAGAGCGGCGTTTGATGTATGTGGGTATTACCCGTGCGCGCCGTGAGCTAACCTTGACGCTCGCCACCCAGCGCCGTGCGGGTGGTCAAATGCGCGTTACCTCAGAGTCACGTTTCTTAGAGGAGCTGCCAGAAGATCATATTGACTGGCCAGCTAAAGCGAAAAAGAAAAAAGCCACCAAAGACCCTGAAAAAGTCGCTGATGAGTATTTGGCCAATATTCGAGCATTATTGGGTAAACGCTAGCGTTCGGCTCAGTGCTTGATCGCAAAGTCAAAAGTCAATTGGCGGCTTATGGCTTAGTCAAACATTTTAGGCTTTGCCCTTATTACCTCTGTTAAAAACTTTGTACCTTTTAAAAACTCTGGAACCTTTATGCCTAGCTCTACGCCCGATCAGGAACGACCATCAGTGCTACCGGGAGACTATAATCCGGCGGAATATAGCGCCGAATATAAGCTCCTGTACTTACAGGGGCTGGTTGCTGATAAGGCTTATGAGGCGATTACTGAATTTTTAGAACGGCAGTCAGAGTATGAAATTGCCAACCTGCTAGAGTCTTTTCCTACCCAAAATCGTCTGTTGATTTGGGCGCAAGTGCCTGAAAACATAAAGGGTGAGGTGCTCGCTGAGCTAGAGTTTGATACCCGTCAGCCACTGATGGAAAACATCTCCTCCAAGGAAATCTCCTTATTTACCCAAGACCTTGATGCTCAAGACATCTCTGAGATTTTGGATACCGTGACCGAGAGCGTACGTTCCTCAGTCATGGCCACTTTGGATGAAGATATTCGCGTTCAGGTGAATAAGCTCGACACCTATGCCGACTGGGAGGTTGGTAGTTATATGGATCCTGACCTGATTCAGGTAAGCGACAGTGTGAGTCTGGCTGAAGTACAAAACTGGCTCCGAGAAAATGATGAATTACTCGATGATGAGAGCCAAGAGCTGTTGGTGGTCGATCAAAGCCAGCAGTTACTCGGACTACTGAGTCTGGTTGACTTAATTAAACACGACCAAAGCACCTTAGTCTCAGAGCTGATTGATACGGCCGTCACTATTAATGATCGCTTAGACATTCAAGATGCCGCCGCGATTTTCCGGTCAGAAGACATTCGCTTTGCGCCCGTTATTAATAGCTATGGCGAGTTGGTGGGTCAATTAAATGGTGAGGACATCATGGAGATTATCCAAGATGATGTCGACAGCACCATGAAAAACCTAGCTGGTGTCAGTCAAGATGAAGAGCTGTTTGCGCCTATTTTGACCAGCGCAAAAAGTCGGAGTGTTTGGTTGGGCATTAATTTGTGTACTGCCCTTTTAGCCGCTGCGGTGATTGGGCAGTTTGAAGCCGTATTAGCGCAAGTGGTGGCGCTGGCGATACTCATGCCCGTGGTCGCGAGCATGGGCGGTATTGCAGGGTCGCAGACGCTCACTGTTGTGATCCGCGGTATGGCCATGGGTCAAATCGGGGGCTCCAACCGCTTGTGGCTACTCAATAAAGAGCTGTGGGTTGGCGCGATAAACGGTATCATATGGGCGATAATCATGGCGTTTATCGCCCAATTGTGGTTTCATGACATTAAAATCAGTGCGGTCATCGGTTTTGCCATTGCCATTAATATGACGGCAGCGAACGTCTCGGGTATTAGTATTCCTTTGTTGCTAAAACGTATGAATATTGACCCTGCGTTATCCGCCTCGGTTATCCTAACCACCGTGACGGATATTGTCGGCTTTATGTCTTTCTTGGGCTTAGCAAGTGTGCTGATACTGTAGTCTAAAGACCGTAATCTAAAAACAGTAGTCTAAAAACAGAGGCTTGCTTTTGCCTTAAAAACATACTATCCATTTGTATTAAAAAGTTAAATTTGTTCTATTTATAAAACCATTAAATCGTTAAGTGAGTGCGTTATGCAAGCTGTACAAGTGAAAGTCTTAAACCCTAAAATCACCGAAGATAAAGCGTTTTCTCTTCCTACTCGCGCCACTGATGGTAGTGCAGGTATTGACTTGCGGGCTTGTATCGATGAGCCTTTGACGATTAAAGCGGGTGCCACACACTTAATCGGCACCGGCCTCGCCGTTTATATCCAAGACCCTAATTATGCGGGTATGATTTTGCCGCGCTCAGGTCTCGGTCATAAGCACGGTATCGTCTTGGGTAACTTGGTTGGGCTGATTGATGCGGACTATCAAGGTGAGCTCATGGTCAGTATTTGGAATCGCAGCAACGAAGACTTTATCCTCAATCCAAGCGATCGCATGGCTCAGTATATCGTGGTGCCGGTCGCTCGTCCTGAGTTTGAGGTCGTCTCAGAATTTAGTGATGAAAGCGTTCGCGGTGCTGGCGGCTTTGGCCATTCAGGACGTCAGTAGTCGCTGCTAAGTAGTAGCGGTGATTAGATAGACATCGCCATTGACAATTATTAAAGTTAACACTCAAGTTGTATGAGTAGCGGTATCAATAACCACGACAACATTGTTCACGATAATATTAATCATGATAGTAAGGAGAATAAGCAATGCCGTCTTTTGCTGCGCAGCAATGCTTATTTCGTGCTTATGATATTCGTGGGTCACGCCAGCATTTTACTGCTCGTTTTGTAACAGCATTGGGCCTTGCCTTTGCCCAGCTTTATCATCAGCAAAACTGCGGTTCAAAAGACGTCTCTGCCAACAGCCGCTCACTGACGCCAACTGTTGGCTCTAAAACTGTTCACTCTAAAACTATTAACTCTAAAAGAACCATCATCGTGATCGGCTATGATGTGCGCTGCGGTAGTGACGTTATCGCTCATAGGTTGGCTGATATATTGACTCAGCATGGCTTACACGTGGTCCAACTAAACCTAGTGACCACCCCAATGATGGTTTTTTGGGCAGAGCAATATCAGGGTCATGGCATTATCGTGACGGCCAGTCATTCTGCCAAAGACATTTTAGGAATCAAGTGGTTAATAGACCATCGCTCCCCAAGCGGCACCGATATCCAGATGCTGTATCAGCAATTAGTAGATAGCGCTGCCCATCATCCAAGCGATAAGCAAAAAGTGAAGCTAGAACACCGTACGCCTTGCATAGACACTGCTGTGCCTGTGACCGGCCATCAGACTGTCTTACCTCACGAGCAAGTCGCAACAGCTTATATTGATGCCATTGCCCAAGTGTTTGAGCAAATCTATCCAATCCATAAACAGCACCCTAAGGATACTTACTACTCATCTGCCAAACTTGACTTAGTGGTAGTGATTGATTGTATGCATGGGGCGACCAGCAATGTCGCTCAGCGTTTGTTTGAGCGTTTTTGCCGTCAAGTTATTATGCTCAACGACACACCAGACGGCAATTTCCCCGCTGGCAATCCCGATCCTACCGAACCTCACCGTCTTATACCATTACAGCAGAGCGTTGTTGCTCATCAAGCCGATATAGGGATAGCCTTTGACGGAGATGGCGATCGTTTGATGGTGGTGGATAACAACGGTAAAGTGGTCATGCCTGATCACCTGCTTTACTTGTTAGCCCAAGTAGCACTGTCCGCCTGTCCTGACGCTTTAGCTGATTCACAACTTACCTCGCAAATCCTTTTTGATATTAAATGCTCTCATCATTTGCCAAAGCTACTGTCTGAGCTTGGTACAGTGCCCGTGGTCAGTAAGACGGGTAGCAGCTTTATGCGTCAACAGATGCAGCAGTCTCCCAGTCAAATTATTTTTGCTGGGGAATTCTCAGGGCATTTTATATTTAACGACCGCCGCTTTATCGTTTATGATGACGCCATGTATGCCGCATTGCGACTGCTGCACTGGTTATCAGCTGCTGACGAGCACGGGGGTAAAAAAGTACTAGCGGACATTACTCACACGTTACCTGATATGGTGAGTACCGCTGACCACTATCTACCAGTGCCAAAGACGAGACCGACAGATTGTTCAATCATAGAGCAGTTGGCCCGACTTTGTCAGTATCTACGCCAGCTCGTGGAAGCGGCCCAATCAGTGGATTCGAGCCATGACTTTGACTTGCTGAACGCGTGTTCACCCCCGCTTTGCCACTGTTCAGCGCACAGACAACACTTGACGCTCGAGCAAGCGAGACGGTTGCTGCCAGTCGGAACAAAGCTAAGCTGTATCGATGGCGTGCGTTTGGATTTTGCGCATGGTTTTGGGGTGGTGCGTCAATCAAATACCAGCCATCATTTGACCGCACGCTTTGCGGGCAACAGCTTAACAGATCTCAAAGCGGTTCAAGCGACATTTGCCACTTTGTGTCGGCCATTTGATAAAAAACTGGCAGAGCAAATTGTCGCTATTCCTGCAGAGTAGACCGCGCCAAAACGCTTCCAAGAAAAATTGATAGCAGTCGAGCGGTGTCTCTTTTATAGTGACCTAACTCTATAATCCGTTAAAAGTAAAATCGATACGTTCATATCCTCGTGCTACTGGAATATGTTTTGCTTACACTTCGCAAACACTGTGCCCAAACCACCCATCCATTTAACCCTGTCCTTTAGGAGTTTGTAATGACGCTTAACTTAGATGATGCCAAAATTACCGCTGAAGTATTGACCACCGCTCTACCCTACATTCAGCGCTTTGTCGATAAGTTGATTGTGGTCAAATACGGTGGCAATGCCATGACTGACCCTGCGCTTGAGAGCTCGTTTGCCCGCGACATCGTCTTGCTAAAAACCGTAGGTATGCATCCTGTGGTCGTCCATGGCGGCGGACCACAAGTTGATAACTTGTTAAAAGAGCTGGGCCGTCAGTCAGACCGTATTGATGGGATGCGCGTCACCGACAAAAGCACCATGGATATCGTCGAGATGGTGTTGGGTGGTAGCGTCAACAAATCTATCGTGAGCTTAATCAATAAGCACGGTGGCCGCGCCATCGGTCTAACGGGCAAAGATGCCAACTTGATTACGGCCAAAAAGTTGATGATGGAAAAAATCGGCGCAGATGGGGTGGCGGTGCCCGTCGACTTAGGGTTCGTGGGTGACGTCGTTAGCGTCAATAAAGACGTGATTAACATGCTAATCTCATCCAACTTTATCCCAGTGATCGCCCCGCTTGGTGTTGATAGTGAAGGCAACACTTATAATATCAATGCTGATCTAGTCGCTGGTAAAGTGGCTGAATTTTTACAAGCAGAAAAGCTCATGCTACTGACCAATATCAAAGGGGTGTTAGGGCGTGACGGCGAGGTGGTGACTGGACTCACGCCAAAGAAAGTCGACAGCTTAATTGAAGACGGCACGATATCAGGCGGTATGATTCCCAAAATCCAGTGTGCGCTTGATGCGGTACGTAGCGGTGTCAAAAGTGCCGTTATTGTCGATGGCCGCGTGCCTCATGCCACCTTGCTGGAGATTTTCACCAATGAAGGGGTTGGCACGCTCATCAGTCGCGACTTGGATGCAGCCTTGCTTTAGGAGCAAACAATGGCGCTGTGGCTATGGTGTCTAATCTTTATCCTAGAAAGCCTGTATTGCTGGTGGATTATTGGTTATGGCGGCGCAAAATGGGTCGAGGGTTGGAAGTCATTTTTTCTCATTGAGTGGTTTGCCCTAGATTGGAGCGCAGAACAAATCCGTCTGTACGTACTCATTGTTTGGCTTGCCAGCGTCATTTGGTTTGTTGTAGGCGTGATAAAGCCCGAGCTAAGAGGCTACTAGCTCGGGCTTTGTCATGCTTATCATGATGTTCTTTTATAAAAGTTATAAAAAAGTGGTAGCAAACTTGGCTTCATCAAAGCCGCACAACAATATTGGCTGACCTTGGTTTTTGTCTTCGATTTGTCCTTCTACAATCGGACGTTTAATCATACTGGTGTTTGCGACTAATAAGTCTATTGCGTTGTACACACTGGCATCAGCTGCTTGCTTTTGGCTGTCCTCTAACTTGCGCCATGTCGTGCCGCGCTTATTGAGTACTTTATCAATACCCAACTCATCCACCCAGCGTTGTAGCGTGTCTTTGTCGATGCCTTGTTTTTTATAATCGTGAAAATCATAAGGGATGCCTAACTCGTCTAGCTTGGTAACCGCTTTTTTCATCGTGCTACAAGATTTAATACCGTAAATGGTGATGGTCATATAAGTTCCTCGTCAATGATCATTGTCTGTCTTATTATACCCAAGGCTGGATAAATAGAGACAGTCTATCATTTCTAAGGCCTTTTTCTGCCATAAACCTCATAAGCAACCACATCATATCGTCGCAATTTTTGCCAATTTGCGCTATGCTATGGCATTGTCAAATTCCACCTATTTTTATCTGTATTAACCAATTCCGAGCCGACTATGAGCAACGCCGTGACAGCAGACCAATCTAATACTAACAATGCTAATGACATTACCAATAATACTTCTAACGACCACTCTGATGTGAATGCCCAGTACCAACCGCAGCTGATTGAAGCGGCGCAGCAAACCAAATGGGCAACAGACAAGCGCTTTGAAGTGGGTAATGAGCCAAGCGACAAACCAAGTCGTTATATGCTGTCTATGTTCCCTTATCCAAGCGGCAAGCTGCATATGGGCCATGTGCGTAACTACACCATCTCTGATGTGTTGAGCCGTTATTACCGCCTAAAAGGCTATGAAGTCATGCAGCCAATGGGCTGGGACGGCTTTGGCTTGCCAGCAGAAAACGCTGCGATTGCCAACCAAACGCCGCCTGCCGCGTGGACGTTTGCCAATATCGACAACATGCGCGCACAGCTCAAATTGCTGGGTCTATCAATCGATTGGTCACGCGAGTTTGCTACTTGTAGTCCTGAGTATTATCAGTGGGAACAGTGGCTCTTTTTACAACTGTACAAAAAGGGCCTAGTCTATAAAAAACTTGCCACGGTTAACTGGGATCCGGTGGACAATACGGTTTTAGCCAATGAGCAAGTCATCGACGGTAAAGGCTGGCGTAGTGGTGCTGCCGTCGAAAAACGCGACATCCCTATGTATTACTTTAACATCACCGATTATGCCGATGAGCTATTGGATGATTTGGACCAACTAGAAGGCCATTGGCCATCAGAGGTGCTGACCATGCAGCGCAACTGGATTGGCCGTAGTGCTGGTATGGAAGTCCACTTCCCTTATGAGCTTGCGGGTGAAAAAAATACCCTAGATGTGTTTACCACTCGTCCTGACACCTTGATGGGCGTGACGTATGTTGCGGTCGCGGCAGAGCATCCACTTGCGCAATACGCCTCTGAAAAAGATGATGTGATTGCGCAGTTCTGTACCCTTTGCAAAAAAGGCTCAGTGGCGGAAGCTGATCTGGCCAAAGCCGAAAAAATCGGTATGGACACAGGTCTCACCGTGACGCACCCACTGACTGGCGAAGAAGTGCCTGTTTGGGTTGCCAACTATGTACTCATGAGCTATGGCTCAGGCGCGGTCATGGCAGTACCTGCTCATGATGAGCGCGATTATGAATTTGCGACCAAATACAACCTCCCTATTAAACAAGTGATCGATATTCCGAACGGTTATTTTGATGAGGTAGCAGCAGACGCCAAGGCAAATGATACTCAGGCCAATCTTGCTTACACCGAACGGAATACCCTGGTCAACTCAGGTGATTTTGACGGATTGGACTTTGAGCAAGCGTTTGAGGCAATGCTGGCCAAACTTGAGCCACAAGAGTTGGCAAAGAAAAAAATCCAGTACCGTCTGCGCGACTGGGGTGTATCGCGCCAGCGTTATTGGGGTTGCCCTATCCCAATGATCAACTGTGAGCATTGCGGCACGGTACCTGTGGAAGAGCAAGATTTGCCGGTTGTCTTACCGACTGACGTTGTCCCTGATGGCCGTGGTAATCCACTCAAAAATATCCCAGAGTTTGTCAACACCACTTGCCCTAAATGCGGCAATCCCGCTGAGCGTGAAACCGATACCTTTGACACCTTTGTTGAGTCGAGCTGGTATTACGCACGCTTTGCCAGCCCAGACGATGCACAAAACATGGTCAACAAGTCTGCTGCCAATAAGTGGTTGCCTGTCGATCAATATGTGGGCGGTGTGGAGCACGCTGTAATGCACCTATTATATGCACGCTTCTTCCACAAGCTCATGCGTGATGAGAACTTAGTCACTGGTGATGAGCCATTTGCCAATCTCATGACTCAAGGCATGGTACTCGCTGGTACTTTTTACCGCGTCAATGCGGATGGCAGTACCACGTATTATTTTGCAGAAGACATCGATATTGATTACAACGAGCGCGGCCAACCGATCAAAGCCATACTAAAGCTAGATGGTAAGCCTGTAACGATTGGTAAAATCGAAAAAATGTCTAAGTCAAAAAACAATGGCGTTGATCCGCAAATAACCATCGATAAGTATGGCGCGGACACGGTGCGTTTATACACTTTGTTTACGGCCCCTGCTGACCAAACGCTAGAATGGTCAGATGATGCCCTAAAAGGCCCTTATAACTTTGTGAAAAAAGTGTGGCGCATTGCAAGCGATCACATGCAAGCGCTTACTGCTGCAAATTTAAGCGTAGAGTCGCTAAACAATGACGCCTTAAGTACAGACGGTTTAAGCAAAGAAGCCAAAAACTTACGTCGTAAGACGCATCAGACCATTGCCAAGATTGATAATGATTTGGGTGATCGTTTGGCATTGAACACGCCAGTCTCTAGCCTCATGGAGCTTGCCAATGAGCTATCCGGCTTTAAAGCCAATAATGAGCAAGACCTGCAAGTACAACACGAAGCCTTGGTCGATTTGCTGATTATGCTATCGGTATACGCCCCGCACGTCGGTGAGCATTTACTTGAGCAGCTAGGGCTTGATACATTAACATTGAACTACCCAGCTGTCGATGAGAGTGCGCTTGTACAGGACACGATCACGATGGTGGTACAGGTCAATGGTAAAATGCGTGGTAAGATGGATGTGGCACCAAACAGTGATCCAGAACAGTTAAAAGCGCAAGCGCGGACAATGGAAGGAGTGGCAAAATTCCTGACAGGCGAGATCAAAAAAGAAATCGTTGTTCCTAACAAATTGGTTAATATCGTGGTTGCAGGCTAAGTGTCTTAGGCGAAGACTTTTAGGCTTAGGACTCTAAGCCTTCTATAAATGAGGATAGCGATTATGTCGTATAAGCGTCGAGCTGGGCAGTCACGTCAAACCAGATTAAGCAAACTCAGCCATTTTGCTCACCAATCAGGTGGATCAAAACTAGCGACAGCGCTACTGGCGGCCCTACCCATGTTTGCGGTGCTGGGGGCAACGGCTGGTCTGAGTGGTTGCGGCTTTCAGCTGCGGGGCTATGATGCTCCGATGCTGCTTAACGTCGCCAAAACAGCGGTGATTATCGAAGACAATCGCACCTCCTTTCCGCTTAAACTGCCCTTAACACAGCGCCTAGAAACTTTAGGTGTCGATGTCATTGAAAATATGACGACAGCCAATGTTGCTAGTAACAATCAACAAGCGGGCGCTGAACCGATTGCTGCCATCAAGGTCAGCAACGTGCGTTTTAAACGTTATGAGCTGGTCGGGGTGTTGACAGAAATCCGCTTGGTCTTATCAGCGGATGTCAGCTATCAAACGATAGAAAACGGCAAACCGGTTACGCTGACCAACGCTATCCAAGTCGAGCGTAGTTATCAGTACAATGAAGCGTCGGTTAGTACCGATGATCAGCAAGGCGATCAGATTCGCGATTGGCTGTATGACAGTTTGGCTCGCCGTATCACGGATCAATATGTCGCTATCTCTCTACCTAAAGTCCCACCTGCCACACATAACGCTGTGCAGATGAGTAAAGAGACGGCTCCTACGGTCGTAGTGATGCCAAAGCCCTAGTATTTGATCAATACTATTATTAAATGATGCCATTTTCAAAAATTTGAGCAGCCAAAAAGCGCATGTCAGCCCTACTTTTAGTAGGCTAAACGAGTTTGACAGCGCTCATCATATTTTTGAGATTGGTATGACACGCTCACCAATCTGTGTACCCCCACTCTATGCAAGATACTTTTATAAAGGCCTATCCAAAGCTGCTGCAACCCTCCGTTGCGGTCGCTGGTTTGTGGCTAGCGCATGGTGATGAGCCATTACTGAGTCAGTGGCTTATCGATGCCATGCGGCCACATTGGCGGGCGCAGAATTACGCGATCAAGCGTATAGAGCTGATATCGGTTAAGAGCTGGCAAGAGGTACTGTCAGAGCTGGGGAGTCAGTCTTTATTTGACGATGCCAGTGCCTTAATTGTGACGGGTAATCACAAACCTGATAAAGCGGTCATTGCCGAGCTTACGCGCTTTGCGCAAGACGCCCAAACAGGAGCGCACAGTCATAGTTTATTATGGCTCACACCCAAACAAGATAAGCGCAGTCAGAGCAGCAAGTGGTTTGCTCCTTTTGCTCAATATGGTCATGTCATTGACTGCAACCTGTACAACGAGCAGCAGCGCCAGCAACTGTTACAGATACAAGCGCAGCAGTTTGGTTTAAAGCTGTCTCAAGATGCTTGGCAGTTGCTGATGTCACATACCGAGCACCATTTACTTAGTGCTTATCAGACACTATGGCGGCTGTCTTATTTGTTTGCCCCGCAGCTAGTCGGCAACCGTGATGACTCGAGACAGGAGACGAGTCCGCTTACACCGCCTACGACAAACGTGGCGCTGGACATTAAAGACTTACAAGCCGCGCTGGTCAGTGATGCTCAATTTAGTGTGTTCGATTTGTCGGATGCCATGCTGGCAGGTAACAGCGCCCAAGTTGCCAAAATTGTGTTTCAACTAAAAGCCACCGATGAACCCACCACCTTGGTTTTGTGGGCAATCAGCAAAGACATGCGTCAAATTATGCAGTTAATGGACGGTCAAGACCCCCAAGCACTCGGGATTTGGCGCAGCAAACAAGGTTTGTACCAACAAGCGTGCCGCAGGCAATCAAAAGCGCAAACTGCTGAATGGCCGGCCTTGCTGTATCGCTGTGACCAAGCAATCAAAGGTCTTATTCGCCAGCCCGCGTGGGAGTTATTATTACAGGCAGCGCTTGAATTAGCGGGTAAACGTTTATTTAATAAACGATAAGTGCAGCCCTCTTTCCCATTCGCACGATGATATCAATGTATCGATTTTATTTTCAACTGACTGTATTTTCTCTGCCTGTGAGTTAGCATCAACCCCATTTCTATATTTTTACCGCCCCGACGTTGCCTTAACCTTTCTTAAACTAATTACCATTCCCTTTTGTCTATGAAGCCTCTACTATAGCTACACTTGATTTAATTGTGATTGGATAGTTGTCATGCGCAAAATGAGCAAAAAACCTGCTGTTAAATGGGGAGTCGTCGCCTTAATTGTCGTAGCACTAGGGGCACTAGCCTATACTTTCTTAAAACCCAAAGAAACCACCCCCAACTACTTAACGGCAACGGCTGAGATTGGCGATATCGAAAATAATGTGATGGCGTCTGGCAAAGTCAAAGCGCTAAACACGGTCGATGTCGGTGCTCAGGTCTCAGGGGAAGTGAAACGCCTCTATGTTGAAGTTGGTGATGAGGTACAGCAAGGCGATCTGATTGCCCAAATCGATCAAGTCACACAAAAAAATAACTTAAGCAATGAACGCGCCAGCCTTGAGCAAAGCCAAGCGGCGATACAAAGCGCTCAAGCAGAATCGTTAAGCCGCCAAGCCAGCTTAAAGAGCGCCTATGCCGACCTTGCCAGTCGTCGGTCCGAGCTGAAACAAGCACAGGCAGATTTTGCTCGTTTGCAAGACCTAGTCGCTATCGATGCTATCTCTCAGCAAGAGTATGACACGCAAGCGACTAGCGTTGAAACCGCAAAAGCCGCCGTTGCCAATGCCCGTGCTGCTATCGATACCGCTAAGGCCGCCATTGCTACTACCGAGGCCAATATCAAAAGTCAGCAAGCCGCTTTACGCAAATCGCAAACCAACGTGAGCACTGCTGAAGAAGACCTCAGTTACACCACGATCCGTGCCCCAATATCAGGTACGGTGGTATCGATTACCACCGAGCAAGGCACCACCGTCAACGCCAATCAAACGGCCCCCACTATCGTGACGTTAGCAGACTTATCCACTGTCCGTATCAACGCTCAAATTTCTGAAGCAGACGTCATCAATGTCAGCGCTGGTATGCCAGTCTATTTCAACATCATTGGTAATCCTGATCAAAAATTTGACGCTGTACTCAAAGCAATTGAGCCGGCCCCTGAACAGATTAGCGACACCAGCTCAACCGACGCTGCTATTTATTACGTCGGTTATATTGAGGTGCCCAATACCGATCGGCGCTTTCGTATTGATATGACGGCTCAGGTTTACATCGTCATCAATCAAGCAAAAGATGCCTTACTAATCCCTGCCGCTGCCCTGCAGCCCCTTGATAAGCCCCAAAAGACAGCCGCCACTAACGATGATCCAAACACAAAAATGGCTAAAGTTCGCGTTTTAAAAGCGAATGGCTCAGTGGTTGAACAAATCGTGAAAACGGGTATTAACAACCGCGTCAATGTAGAAATCTTAAGCGGTCTCAACAAAGGTGATGAGGTGATACTAAGCGAAGAGAGTGCGGCGAAAGGACAAGGTCCCAAAGGTGGTAGACCGTTTTAATCCTTAAATACAAAAACTGTGCTTTCACCTTTGTGCATGTACCTTAATACATAAACGTTTTCTCACTTTTTGTAACAGCAATTGTATAAGCAGTATTGATATAGGCAGCAGCGTAAATGAGTACCAAAGACCCAAGCCCTAGTATTGCAGCAGACGTGCCATTGATGCAGGTCAAAGGACTAATCAGAGAGTTTAAAGCAGGTGAGCAAACCATTCGCGTGCTCCATGATATCGACCTAACCATCAATCAAGGCGAGATGGTTGCTATCATCGGTCAGTCCGGTTCTGGTAAGTCAACCCTAATGAATATCTTAGGCTGCTTGGATCAAGCCACTGCGGGTGAATACAAAATATACGGACAGTCAGTCAATCGCTTAGACGCTGATGAGCTGGCCAAGCTACGCCGTGAGCATTTTGGTTTTATTTTTCAGCGTTATCACTTGCTTGGCGATATTAGCGCCCAAGACAACGTCTCTGTCCCTGCGGTGTATGCTGGTATGGATGGACAAACTCGTAGCGAACGCGCCGAAAAACTGTTAGCAGATTTAGGATTAGCAGACAAAATCCACAACCGTCCTAATCAGCTCTCAGGTGGGCAGCAGCAGCGTGTGTCTATTGCGCGTGCGCTCATGAACGGTGGTGATATTATCTTAGCAGATGAGCCCACGGGGGCGCTTGATAGCAAGTCTGGCGACGATGTTATGAAGATATTGCATGACCTAAACAATCAAGGTCATACCATCATCATGGTCACGCACGACCCAAAACTTGCCGCGCAAGCCGAGCGTGTGATTGAGCTCAAAGACGGCTACGTGATTGCCGATTATAAAAACGACCATTATCAGCAAACCCACATACAACCTGAGCCCATTTTAGACAATAATCGCAAAAGCGCCTTTAGTAGCTTTATCGATCGCCTGCTTGAAGCGTTTAAAATGTCTTTACTGGCGATGCGTGCTCATAAAATGCGCACCCTTTTGACCATGCTTGGTATTATTATCGGTATCGCATCAGTCGTATCAGTCGTAGGGCTAGGCAAAGGCTCACAGGCGCAAATCCTGACCAATATCAGCTCTCTTGGCACCAACACCATTACCGTCAGTGACGGCTATCCTTATGGCGATCCAAGACGCCAGTACAATGATGAAAACTTAACCCCACAAGACGCTCAGGCGATCGCAGACCAGCCCTATGTCATCAGTGTGAGTCCTCAGCTTGATGCCAATCTAAATGTGCGCTATCGCAACATACAAGAAGCGGCTAGCGTCAGTGGTGTCGGTCAAGATTATCTTAGTGTCAGTGGTGAGACCTTGGTTCAGGGCCAAGGTTTTGATGAGCAAAGTGTGTTACGCCGTACGCAAGACATTATTATCGACGACAATGCCAAAAAAACCTTTTTTCCCGACAATGCCAATCCCATCGGGGAGGTTTTATTAATAGGCAGCGTCCCAGGTCGGGTGATTGGTGTCCTTGCGCCCAATGATGGTGGCTTTGGTAGAAGCGTTGATTCACCGACCCTCTATATGCCGTATACCACGATGATGTCGCGTATCAAAGGCAGCAATAATATTGAAAGTTTTGTCGCCCTCATTAATGACAACATATCTTCTTCAGCCGCTGAGTCTGCCATCTCTCAGTTGATGGAAAGTCGCCACGGCACCGATGATTTTCGTATACGCAACTCAGACTCTATTCGCCAAACCATTGAATCTACTACAACGGCAATGACTTTGTTAATCTCCTCCATCGCTATCATCTCTTTAGTGGTCGGCGGTATCGGTGTGATGAATATCATGCTGGTATCAGTGACCGAACGCACCAACGAGATTGGGGTGCGTATGGCCGTCGGTGCACGCCAAAGCGATATCATGCAGCAGTTTTTAATTGAAGCCGTTTTGGTGTGTATTTTAGGAGGCTTAATTGGGATTGGCTTGGCCTTTGCCGTTGGCGAATTAATCAATCGTGTTGGCGGTGATAGTTTCAAAGTTATTTACTCACCGACCTCTATCATTGCCGCGTTTGTCTGCTCAACTTTGATTGGTGTTATTTTTGGTTTCTTGCCTGCCCGTAATGCCGCAAAATTGGATCCCGTTGAAGCACTTTCCAGAGACTAGCTGCTAATGACTAACGCATTTGATCCAAATATAAGCGCTTAAAAGAGATTTAATAACGAAATTTAAAAAAAAGACAGGTTTTTACGTGAGATTTGCACTTTTTTTATAATACGGGGTTGTAATTGTCATAATAATATATATAATGTGCTCTCACGTTTAGGGATACAAACTCTTTAAACGCTGAAGCAAGCTTACTGTCTCTTTTATTATTGATAACTCAGTATATAAAGCATTAAGTTTTAAGACATTGTTTAGATGTCTAGTTTTAATAAATTTCCCTTTAAGGAAATTTATCTTGCGAAGCTAAAATTGTCATACAATTTTTTAACGCTTCTCAGGGCCGATAGCTCAGTTGGTAGAGCAGTTGACTTTTAATCAATTGGTCCCGCGTTCGAGTCGCGGTCGGCCCACCATATTTAGTATGATGTTTATCATGTGTTCTGCCCTACTCGGCATTAACAGGATAAATTAAAGTTTTTAAGACATTGTTTAAATGTCTAGTTTCAATAAACCTCCCTTTAAGGAAGTTTATCTTGCGAAGCTAAAAAAGCACTGCTTTTTTATATTTCTCAGGGCCGATAGCTCAGTTGGTAGAGCAGTTGACTTTTAATCAATTGGTCCCGCGTTCGAGTCGCGGTCGGCCCACCATATTTAGAAAGCCCAGTCACTATCACATAGTGACTGGGCTTTTTTCTGTTTGTTGCTTTATTTTATTTTTTACGGCGTCTTTTAAAAACGCTAAAGTCAGCATCTTTGCGCCACAGCAGCTTATGCTTAATGGTATCTTTAATCGTACGGGGATGCTTAGGCGCTTGGGCGATCAGCTTATCAAAAGTTGCCTCATCTATCGCCAGCTCACCGCCATGTGCCATCATCACCATCGAAGGTTTTAAGTCTCTGATTTTTTGTAGCGACTTAATATAAACTTTAGGGTCATAAATGGGAAAAGGGGCAACGAATTTATGTCGCAGCTTAATAATCAAATCAGCCGTGTATACCTGCCGACTTGTTACGTGAAACAAAGAGAGATCACGGTCAGTATGTCCTGGCGTCTCAAGTATCTGCCAGTCCGCAAATTCTGGCACACACTCACCCTCTGTAACCCTAACATCGGGTTTGAGGTGTGCTGGATAATATAGATTTGTGAGAGATCGACCTTGACGTCTTGCCACGTAGTTAGCAAGATTCATATCCACAAAGTGCATGGCACGTCCACCAAGACCACTGTACCACTGACGCGACTTGTCTGCGGATACAATCAGACAGCCTGTTTTTTCTCTAAATTTATGGGCACCGCCTGCATGATCAGGGTGCATGTGAGTGACTACCACTACTTTTAAGTCCGTTATCGGTCTTTGCAAAGTAAGTCTGATATAGTCTAGCACCATCGCGACATCAGGGCGACAGCCACCATCCAGCAATAATATCTTATCGGGATACACAGCAAGGTAGGTGCTTTGAATATATCCTTCTAAGCGTACAATTTCACATGAACTCATTCATCATCCCTGACTGGCTTATATTTGTATTTTTAGTATAGCGTTGATCAGTACAAAATAAATCCTTTTCAGTGAACGCTTGTGACTATCGTTTTTACTCTTATCATGTATTTTGATCCGTAAAAAAACTCAGCACTTAGGCTGAGTTTTTTTTGATAAGAGTAAAGTTGGGTTAGACAACGCTTATGCCAAATCACGTACCTTTGGTTCACGCTCCCATAAACGCTGTTTGGCATTATCAATAAAGCTGTCTAGTTCAGCCAGTGGCGTAACGAAAGCATCTTTTTTAACTGGTAGTTTACTTAAGATAAACTCATCCGTCGCACCGCAATAGGCAATCGCTTTACAATGCACATAAGCATCATTAAACCAATCTAACGTAGCACTGTCTTTGGCCATTTTTTTGGCTCGATCCGGCATAATAATGCTCACGACAGCATCAAAAAACACTGACGGTCCGCCTGATACCCGCTCATCAGCTTGGATACGCGTACCATCATCTAACGCTACTTCTTTGTTAGGTGCAACAATCTTGACTCGTGCGCCCTCTTTCATAGCAGCTTCTTCAAACTTCTTAATTTCGCTATGTTTTGAGCCTTCTGCGACCAAGATACCAATCATGCGACCTTGTAAGGTTTTAGGTGTTCTTCCAATCGTTTGAAGGGGTTTTGATAAAGCCAAATCTTGCACAGGTGCCGCAGCATTAGCAGGTTCTGGTAATTCCATACCCAGCGCTTTAGCCACGCGAGAAGCCAACTCTTCATCGATCTGACGCAAGTGTCCAAGCATACGTGTACGTACATGTGGTGTATCTACTTTACTGAGCTCAAAGGTATAAGCGGTGGCGATATGGGCTTGCTCTGCTGGCGTTTGACTACGATAGAACATGCGCGGTTGACTATAGTGATCGGCAAAGCTCTCTGCTCTTACGCGACCTTTAACACCATCATCCAGTTGTTCATCAAACGATTTAAAGCCTTTCTCTTCACTTTCACGGGGTCTTTCTGGATCTAGACTCTGTGGATCATATAAAGCACGCGTCTTTGGCACTCGCATTTGCATATGACCGTCTTTTTGGTTGTTGGCAAACGGACACTTCGGCGCATTGATTGGAATCTGCGCAAAGTTTGGTGAACCCAAACGTGATAACTGCGTATCTAAATAACTAAACAGACGACCTTGTAATAGAGGATCGTTACTGAAATCGATACCTGGTGGTACGTGCGATGGACAGAACGCTACTTGTTCAGTTTCTGCAAAGAAATTATCAGGATAACGGTTCAGTACCAGCTTACCGATAATCTTCACTGGTACGGTCTCTTCTGGAATCAGCTTGGTTGCATCTAAGTGGTCAAATGGGAACTTATCGGCTTCTTCTTCAGTGAAGAGCTGAACGCCCAATTGCCATTCTGGGTAATCACCCGCTTCAATCGCTTCAAATAAATCTCGGCGATTATAATCAGGGTCAGCGCCAGAAATTTTAACCGCTTCATCCCAAATGAGTGATTGCACGCCTGCTACTGGCTTCCAATGGAAACGTACAAACGTACTTTTACCTTCTTTGTTGATCAAACGGAAACTATGAATACTAAAACCTTCCATCATACTAAAACTACGTGGTAACGCACGGTCGCTCATCAGCCAAATAACGTTGTGCATGGTTTCAGGGGTTAAAGAGACAAAATCCCAAAATGTGTCATGGGCAGAGGCGGCTTGTGGAAATCCGCGATCTGGCTCTGGTTTTACTGCATGAATGAGATCTGGAAATTTAATAGCGTCTTGAATAAAGAAAATAGGCATGTTGTTAGCCACTAAATCCCAGTTGCCTTCGTCCGTATAGAACTTAGTGGAAAAACCACGCACATCGCGCGGTGTATCTTTTGAGCCTTTATTACCAGCTACCGTTGAGAAACGGGTAAAGACCGGAGTTTGCTTACCAGTTTCAGTTAGGATATTGGCCGTTGTGTACTCTGCCAGTGATTCGGTCAGCTCAAAATAGCCATGAGCCGCACTACCTCTAGCATGAACGACACGTTCAGGGATACGCTCATGGTCAAAATGGGTAATTTTTTCACGTAAGGCAAAATCTTCTAACAGCGTTGGACCACGGTCTCCGGCTTTTAGAGAATTTTGATTGTCAGAGATAGGCACACCTTGCTGCGTGGTTAACACTTGAGTGTCACCTTCAGCACGCTGGTGAGGTTCACCTCCATTCCCACGCTCCGTATTCATATTTTTAGCGGGGTCGTTATGATCAAGATTCTTTTTCATAAAATATCCTTACTAATGAGTAAAATAGTCTTTTTGAGACCATCAAAAATGTGCTCACACAGATTTAGTATCCTTTGAGATAGTTGTGACTTCACATGTCTTTTATTATCTGTGCTTCCAGCGTTACCAATTATTAAAACAAAAAGAAATAATAGGCCTGCGACTTATACTAACCAAAATTTCAGTTTTTTATATAGTGAACCTTGTTGATTTTTGGTTAAACTTTGCACACATTCATGGATTAAGCGAACGTTACGTTTTTTAATGACGTATAACCTTTAACAATCGCATCTTGTAATGTAGTTATTCTTTACGGTATGATTTTATGAGCAATTAGGCCGTGTTCTCCATTTAATCGATAATCTTCTAAATGATTCATAGTGAGGACACGTGCTAATCATCGTTGATAAATAAAATGGACATAGTTTTTAGCCATATATTTATCTTTTTTATAAAACCATAAGGCTACCGACTATGTTATCAACACCGCGTTTTCTCTCTAAAAGTGCTTACTCCTCTTTGATCATCAGTGCTGCAGTGAGCATGATGGCATTGACCGTCAGCCAAACGGCTGCTGCCATTACAACCAAAAATGTTACCTATACTGTGGATGACCAAGCATACGAAGGCTATTACGCCAAAGCGGATAAGCCCAACGCCCCTTTTATTTTACTGATTCATGATTGGGATGGACTCACAGACTATGAACGCAAACGCGCTGAGATGCTAGCGACTGAAGGCTACAACGTCCTAGCGGCAGACATGTTTGGACAAGGAATCCGCCCCACTTCTGTTGAGGAAAATAAACGCCTAACCGGCGCATTATATGACGATCGCAGCAAAATGCGGCGCTTGCTAGAGGGAGCGTTGAATGCAGGACGACTACAAGGTAATGATGTGCGTAAAGGCGTTACCATGGGATACTGTTTTGGGGGTACCGTTGCGTTAGAGCTAGCACGTTCAGGGTTCCCGCAAAAAGCCTTTGTCCCTTTCCACGGTGCCTTTGATATTCCAACGGGTCAAAGTTATGATCAGACTACTGGAGAGATTTTGGTGTTCCATGGCTCTGCTGATGACTCTGTATCCTTAGAGAGCTTTGCGACTTTAGGCAAGACGTTAGAGGCGGCCAAGGTGCCTCATGAGATGATCACCTATAGCGGTGCGCCCCACGCCTTTACTGTGTTTGGTAGCGACAGATACGACGCTCGGGCGGATAAGCGCTCATGGAACCGTTATTTAGATTTTTTAGCGAATGAGTACCCTAACAAATAAGAGACTTCTTGACTCTATCTAAGGTAAATAGTGATGTTTACGAAGCACAGGTACTGTAGCAGTTCTATGTAAGCTATGGTGCCGGTGCTTTTTATCAATAAAAAGTAGGTACGATGAGAGACTTAATACAGCTGAGTTTTAATACTAGGTAGCTACCTTTTCAAATACCAACAGTTGATTGTTAGCAGGCATAGCATGAGTTGCGACTAGCGTTAGATAGTGACTATCAGCCAATGCTATAACCGCTTCTTTGTCACGAATAGCGCTACCAGCGTTTCGTTGCTGTAGCAATTGATCAAACTGAGCATTGCTATCACTGGTATAGCGTCCCTTTTCGTTAAATGGGCCATATACTATCAACTTTCCATATATGGGCAATGTGTCACCCGCTAGCGCAAATAACCGCTCAACCAATGGCCAAGTAATAATATGTAGGGTATTGGCCGTAAAAATAGCGTCATAAGGCAACGGCTGGGTAACGCTAACAGGCAAATCGCTTTTTGCCAGATCAAGCGACAACGGCAGAGACAAATTAGTCGATGGATAGGCATTGTGCCAAGCTCGGATAGTCGTGTGATTGCTGTCCAAATCACTGGTTTGCCACTGCAAATGTGGCAGATGCGGTGCAAAGTACACACTGTGTTGCCCGGTTCCTGATCCCACCTCCAAGACGTGCGCAGACGATGCCAGTACGGTTTTTAATACCGCTAAGATGGCCTCTTTATTATTCTCACAAGCTTGAGAAAATGGCAGTGTCTCCCGCGGCTCTACATCTGTATTACCCAAATTGAATCTTTGCACTGATCCCACCCATAAATAAAGACAACGTTGGCAGTATTAGACAACGCATAACATTAATGCTAGTAAATCCCAGCCTCTACTCCTGCGGCTAGTGTCATGGCCAGCTCTTCGACTTGCTCGGCAAATACCTCTTGCCACTCCCCTTGTAAAATCAGCGCCTCTTGAATCCACTCCCAACGCAGCCCAGTCGTAATTGTTTTCATCGCAAGTTTGGTACCTGTACCATCTTGGCCTGCGCGAATGTACAAGGCAAATGGCATGCCTTGCTTTTCTTCTAGTACAGGATAGTAACAGCGATCAAAGAAGTCCTTGGTGAGCCCTGCCATATACGCGAGATTCTCAGTCGTGCCTAATAATAGTGCATCGGCTGCGAGTACGTCGTCGGGCTGTGTATCCTGCGGTGATTTTAGAATGACATTGATATCTATATTAGGATGATTGACCCCATTGTAAGCTGCTTCTGCCAATTTTTTGGTATTAGGCGACGGTGCGTGAGCGACAATAAGTAAGGTTTTGGTAGCCATATCAATCACCATTAAAAGGTTACTATTTTCTGAAATTAGTAGTTCTTAGATTTGTTAGCTTTAGAATTAATAGCTCTTAGAATTAACAGTCAATTTTTGGATAATGTCAGGATGGATGCTTTTTGCAACTGGACAAGTCAGCGCCGTGTTATAGAATATTTTTTGCGTCTTGTCATCTAATTCTTGATTAAAAGTAATAGTAACATGTATCTCACTAACCCGTCTTGGATCAGCGGCCATGACTTTGGTCACCTCGCTCGTAGTACCTGCGATATCGATATCCATCTCCCGCGCTTTGATACCGATAATGGTCAGCATACAACTGGCTAAGCTAGTCGCTAATAAATCAGTCGGTGAAAACGCCTCACCTTTGCCTTGATTGTCAGTCGGCGCATCAGTGATAATTTCATTGTTTGATTGTAAATGTATGGCGGTAGTACGCAAATCGCCTTGATAGGTTACTTTTGAAGTGGTCATAGGTGTTCTCTTTGGTGGGTGTCATATATTAAAATATAGTAAACAAGGTGAAACTATCGATAAAGTTATATAGTTTATATGTTATTTCAATATATTTCATAAAACCACTGATACCAATGGATGATAGGTTAAACTTTCAATTCAAAAGTTTATCCATACCCTCTAAAGCTAATAGATTTTTCTACAATACTCTGCAAATGTAATATCTTGTCTTTATCCGCTGGTAAATCTAAAAACTTGTTAGCCTCATCTATAGATTTGAAATTACCTTGCTGTCTGATATGAAATAAAAATAGTTGTTTAAAATATTTTTGAATTTGAAATCCATAAGTCTTAGCCATTTCACTTTCTTGTCCAGCATGAACATTTCGGTTTCGATACTCCCTCAGGTGCTCAAGTATCTGTTTATGATATTCATACTCTTCAAAAATGAATGCACACCGCGTAGTTACAGAATCACAATTACTCTCATTCGGTGCTGCTAGAGCCTCTAATGCTCCCCAAGCTCTCAAGATAGCAATATTTTGATTTTTTTCATCAAAAGCACGAACAAATCTCAGCATACTATCAGATATAATACTTTTATATTGCTTATCGAATTTAGAAAAAATATTAACTATGTTTCTGACATTTTTAACAGTATTTCTTTCATCTCTAAAAACATATACTTTGGCTTTAGAACAGCTAGTATCGTACCAAAATGAATTTTCAAAAACATTTCCTGATGCATTGTGTAATGTATGAAACTCTCCTAAACGAATTTTATTAATTGACTCAAACTCATTACCAATAATTTCTGAAAAACTATTACACTGTATACAGAAAAAACTACGCAAAATATCAAGAGCTTTCATTGCCTTATTAGCAGCAATAGTTTCAGACTTAGCTTCTATCTCTATTACCACTTTAATATAACCATTTGATTCAATTTCTTTATTAGCTCTACTTTCACTTATTAAACTTTTTCTACCTTTGAATTTTTTAGGGAAATTATCTTTATAAAATCTAAAAACAAAATTCTCAAAACTTATTTTCTTGTATGTAACAACCTCATAGACAAAGAAGTCAATAAATAATAATTATTATTTCTCCTGCTTAATTCTACAAGTATATAGTCAGTTTAAAATAAAACTGTTATGCCTTGGACAAATATCATAAAACAATTTGGATAAATCATTCTCCATCCAGCCTTGGCGTAGAAACTTCACCTGAGCCCATTTTTTCTCGATAGGGTTTAAGTCTGGGCTGTACGGCGGCAACCATAAAATACGATGACCATGCCTGTTCAGTAGCTTTTGAATACGCTTATTCTTATGAAATCGAGCATTATCCATGACAATCACGCATTTTGTTTTAAGACTTGGGACCAGTGTTTGTTTGCACCAATCGTAGAATATGCAGCTGTTCATATTTGTCTCAAAGTAATCAAGCGCAAACAACATCTTTTCATACAGAGCCCCAATAACGTTGGTTCGCTTTTTACCTTGCCAG
>NZ_DFBY01000039.1:0-33054 GCF_002366815.1 Psychrobacter sp. UBA3068
GCATTCCATGCTGACGCATTAAACGCTCTACAGTGCAGCGTGCAGGATGTATACCCTCTGCTTTCAACTGTTTCCAGACTTTACGAGTACCATAACGGCATTTGCTGTCCTGCCAGATACGTTTAATCTCATTTAGATAGAAATCGTCATGCTGACTACGCTGTGAACGCTTCTCCGGATTGTCGTTTAAGTCTTTGGTACGATAGTATGTGGATGGAGCAATCGGCAAGACTCTACAAATAGCTGGAATGCCATAAATAGATTTATTCTCGTCGATGAATTGAACCATCACTAAGGTTTGCGGTCTATTTCCGCCTGGGCGAAAAAAGCCGCAGCCTTCCTGATGATTTCATTAGCTTGCTTAAGCTCTTTGTTCTCACGTTCAAGCGCTTTGATGCGCTCGGCTTGGCTTTGAGCTTGAATCTTTGCAGGAATGGTTTTATCAATGTGCTTTTTATGCCATGATCGTAGGGTCTCAGGCGTGCAACCTATCTTTGGCGCTATGGCTTTGATGGCTGACCAGGTGGATGGGTAATCGTCTTTAGCTTCAATTAGCATACGGACGGCGCGCTCTTTCATTTCAGGAGTGTAGGTTTGTCTTTTCATTGTCGTATTCTCTCAGAATGTTAAGTCTCCGACAATACCGGGGCGGTTCAATGTGTGTGCTAAGTTATTCTCCAATAATAATCTTATCAGGAATCCACACTGTCATTATTAATGAGGATTTGATGAATTTCTACGAGCGAAATCATAATTTGTTAGATGTCAAAAACTCAACTATTGAGGGGCTATAAATCTTACTTCATGGTATATATGCGCTTATATTTTGTGCATTTGAGACATTAAAAAAGGCTACTAACACTATGCTATATATAGCGTTAGTAGCCTTCGTTTAAATTGATATTTTACTCAGGTGAGGTTGTTAATATTAGGGTTTGAAGTTTGCTAAGAGTATGATGTGAATATCGCACAACCGCTAAGAGTATGATTGTTTATCCCAACCGTAGACTGTATCAATAGAACGTAAATAACATTTCACCCTCGGAGAAAGCCTATCAAGAGGATTACCAGTAAGATTGATACATCTCAAACTATTCAGCTGTGTAAAATTATCTGGCAGGTTTCTAAGATTACAATAAACAAGCTCAAGCTTAACAAGATTATTAAGCTCACCAATACTATTAGGTAGCTTGCCCAATTTACAATAACTGATAAAAAACTCAGTCAGACTCTTAAGTTGCCCTATGATTTCAGGCAGCTCTTTGAGGCTACAATGGTTAATATAAAGCTTCTCTAGATTAGTAAGTTGACCTACGCTATCAGGTAGCTTGTCAAACTTGCCATGACTAATAAAAAGCTCAGTTAAGCTAATAAGCTGCCCTATGCTATCAGGTAGGACTTCAAGCTTAGAGTGATTAAAATTGAGCTTAGTTAAGTTAACGAGCTGTCCGATGCTATCAGGCAATACTTTAAGTTTACAGTTGATAATATTAAGCTCAGCAAGGTTAATGAGGTGTCCAAAGCTATCGGGTAGCTCCGTTAGTTCAAGGTGAAGCAGGTCAAGGTGAGTTAAGCTCAAAAGCTGGCCTATGCTATCAGGTAGCTCTTCAAGCTCACAATGAGTAATAAAAAGCTCTGTAAGACTGCTCAGTTGTCCAACGCTGGCGGGCAACTCTTTAATACGACAACGATTAATATAAAGCTTGTTGAGGTTGGTAAGCTGTCCAATACTACTAGGTAGGTCTTTGAGATCACAGTTAATAAGATCAAGGTCATTTAAATTTTTGAGTTGCCCTATGCTGTCAGGCAAGTGCTTGAGCGGGCAATAACTAATAAAAAGCTTAGCGAGGTTAATAAGCTGCCCTATGCTGTCAGGCAGTTCTTCAATCTCACAGTGAACTATATCAAGTACCGTAAGCTTAGTAAGCTGTCCAATGCTGTCAGGTAAACATTGAATCTGACAGCGACCAATGAACATCTTAGTAAGGTTATGAAGTTGTCCAATACTATCAGGTAGCGCTTCGAGTTCACTTTGATCAATAAAGAGTTCAGTAAGATAACTCAGTTGCCCGATGCTCTCAGGTAATGCGACAAGTTTAGAGTGACTAATAGACAGTTTGGTTAGATTAGTGAGCTTACCGATATTGGGCAGTAAATGACTTGAACATATGCCACTGATAGTTATATCTACTAGATTTGTAAGGTTGGTAAGCTCATCGGGTAGATAGGCTATTCTATAGACGTCTTTTGAGTGTTGCTCATCATGTTCAGGCTCTAAGATCTCTAGCTTTTTTAGGGCTAACAGTGATTCTTTATTACGAGGAATTTCAGAATGCTTGAGCTCAAACTCATCTGCCCACGCCCATATTTTCTCAATCCAGTTGTCATTAGTATTTAATGTTTTATTAGAAGTATCAGACTGATGAATGTCCTGATGGTAGTTATTATTGTTTGGATTCATAGCTTTATTCCTTATAACAACTTGAACTATTTTTCTTATGCCAGAATAACGTTAGTATCCTGACATAGGTTTATGCAGCCCTATGCTACACATAGTCGAGATAGTCTTTAGCTAAATAGTCTTTAGCTAATTTGCAAGGGGTTTTTTACCATTCATGATCTGCAGCACAAAGGTTCCGGACATTGTAATCAGTAGGAAACCATGGAAGGCCTCCATCGCGGTCATAAATCGAAGATGTCCGTTAGGCATGAGGTCACCTCGCCCAAGCGTTGTGTAGTTAACTAGCGAGAAGTAAAAGTAGTCCATAAAGGTAAGGGAGGCACTGCCGTTGGATGAGGACGAGACGAGGTCACCAACCTGAAAGTTATGCACAGCAACCCAAAAGCCAGTCGCATAAAGCAGTGCCTCAAGGATATGAGCCAGCACGATTGAGGCAACTGCGACCCCAAGGCAGTGTCCCGGATGGCGCGACGGCGTCACAAACTGTGACGAGAATTTTAATACGCCATAATGTATTGCTGTGCAGACAGCGATTAGAATCGCTGCCATTATAATTGCCAGAATCACTTTTTATCCTTTTTGAGGAAGGAACGACATTAAAGGAAGATTACCCTATTTATTTTAACTAATCCTGTATAATTTTTTCACTATAGCTAACGACTACGCATAAGCACTAGAGTCTATTCAGATAGGTCATTACGCAGTCATTTGAATCAGTCAGCATATGTAGTAACAATCCTAGACCAATTATTCTATAGGGCTTTGGTAGAAATAGCATAGCCGCATAAACTGCCATTGCATAGTAAGTATGTAATGGATGAAAATTAATACTACAGCGATCAGGTAAGAAAACAGGTGTTGCTAGCAAGTGATCTAAATCTACCAGCATGGTTGCTAAAAGAATCAAATATACTCGTTTGTAATCATCACGAAAAAAAGTATAGGCAATAATCAACGGCATGCCAAAATGCAGGAAGTAGTGGATAACGGTTTGGATCATCATCTTTCCAATTCAGCATGATGTTTTATTGATAAGTTGGTATGCAGAATAATTAAACTAGTAAACGTTACTTAAGAAGCCAAAGCTACATGTTCATGCTATGTTCAGACTTGAAAAACAGGCGCAAAGCCACCCCCTGGTGTGCGAAAGTTAGTCGCTTGGCCTTGATAGATACGCCCAGCAGTTAGTAGCAGCTGTCCTGCATAGGTATAAAGACGTATATCTACCTTTCTAGTCGTCACCACATCATCAATCTTTATTGATCGCTCTGTAGCAGGGATAAAGGTCTGCGCAATATAGCTTTCATCTAAAATAGTCTCGAATACGCGGCGGGTAATCTTGCTGCCACGGTAAACGCCCTTACTACCATAACCAGCTACTGGCTTAAAAAACAATTGTCTCCGAGTACGCCATAATTCTGCTGCATCCTCTTTTGTAACCATTCTGGTAGTTGGTACTGACTTTTTTAGATATTCTGCATCATCATCACCTAGTCCCCACGACTGCAAAGTTTGCGTATCGGATAGTAAAGTCAGGTTGCGCTTATTAGCGAATATAGCATGGGCATGCGGATTGGGGGTTACTACTACCGCACCCTCTAAATAGGCACTTTTAAGCACGGCGTGGTTGGGGTTTTCAAAGGCGAAATCGACTAACCGATTATAGATCATATCAATGGGCTTGCTATGAGCTGTCAGTACACCATCAGCATAGTTAAGCTCAGACGGATCGAGTATAACGGTATCAATGCCTTTAGCTTGAAGTAGTTGGCAGGCCAGCTGAAACTCCAAATACATGAACTGGCTTTTGGGCTCATTATCCACAATAGCAATGCGATTGGGCATGCTAGTTGCCGATTGTCGCTGCCATTCTTGTATGAACATATTAGCGACCGCTTCTTCAAACCCATCAAGCATTTTAGTAGTAGCAACACTTTGCTCTGAGGGGCGACAGCAGTGTTTTTGTGCGCGGGCAAGTGCTACGTTTAAAAATGCGCCTCCAGCATTGGTATTGATCTCAATAAGCTTGGGGTCATCGCTCCCTAAGTGAAAGTCATAACCCATAAAGGCCCCTATTGGCCCCGGATCGAAAGCCGCGATATTGGGTGCCCACGACAGTACTTGCTGTTGATATGACGGTAGTCTAGCAGTCGACTCAATAGCTGCGATGATTCGCACCATTGCTTCTATCTCTGTCTTAGGGACGAACACCGGTGTCGCTGAAAACAGCTTATTAAGCTCATTGGCTCCTAGTGGATTATCTCTTGTGTTTACTAATTGATCTTGCAGGCTGTTATTAAGCGCTTTACGATCTAAAGTACGGCAATAGCACTCTTGATTAAGCTGATTTGCCAGATTATCATTCGTTTTGTTTTTATTATTAATTAGGGATTCCATTTAAATCTCATTACTAAGTTGAATGTACTGATAGGGTTTAGGGGACAGCCGAAATAAAAAAAGTGTCTTAAATGTTTAAGATAAGGTTGTTTTTATAGTTACTTTACGAAATAGTCATTTTGCAAGATACTTAATTTGCAATATATCTAGTTTATAAATTAGCTACTTTGCAAGGTTATACGGTTTTACGCTCTTCTTTAATGAGTACTTTCGCTAAAAACAAACCTAACTCGAACAGTAGCCACATTGGAATCGCGAGCAATAGCATTGACACCCCATCGGGCGGTGTGACTACCGCTGACACAGCAAAACAACCGACGATGATATATCGGCGCTTACTCTCTAGACTCTGAGTGGATATGATACCGACCATTATCAATAATAAAGTAACCACTGGAATCTCAAAAGTGAGTCCAAATACCATAAATAACTTTAGCGCAAAGCTTAAATAACTGTCGATATCGGTCATAGGTATAACGTTTTGCGGAGCGAATAAAATAAAGAACTTCAATACGCCTTTGAGTACCACAAAGTAGGCAAAAGCGACACCAGAATAAAATAGGAATATCGAAGATATCAGCACTGGAATAGTGATTTTTTTCTCTTTTTTATATAATCCAGGCGCTATAAATGACCAAATTTGATACAGAATATACGGCATCACTACAAAGGCAGCAACGAAAATCGTCAAGCGAATAGGTGCCATAAAGTTCGAGGTAATATCAGTAGCAATCATAGTCGAATTCGCAGGCAGCTGCGCAACCAGAGGGTCTGATAAAAGATTGTAGAGCTCACGCGAAAACCCTACCAATGCTAAGAAGACGATCAAAACGGCTACGCATATTTTGATGAGATGCTTGCGTAATTCAATCAAATGCTCAGTAATAGGCATGTCGCTAAGCACATTCAGCACATTATCAGTCTCAACATTATGGGTAGCATCTGACGCCTTAGCATCTGTATTTGCTAACTTTCTTTGGCGACTTTTTTGGCGCTTAAATAAGCTCATTTATCCCCCTTCTCTATAGCTGAAGAAGAGGAAGTATCTGGCTGATGATTTTGCTGCTGAGGAGTGTTTGACTGATAGGAAGTATCTAAGCTTTGGTTTTGCGAGTTTTCAAACTTATCCATACTACCGCGCATCTCGGCTAACTCACGCCGCATGTCTGTCTCAGTCTGACGAATCTTTGCCAGCTCATCTTGCATCTGTTTTCGTGTCTCAGCCAAATCAAGCTCAGACTCTATATCAGACTGTAAGGTTGAAATCGTGCGACGCAATTTGGCATACCATTGCCCAGCGGTACGTGCAGCTTGTGGTAGTTTTTCTGGGCCCAATACGATTAAAGCAATGACGCCAAACAAGAGTAATTCGGAAAACCCAATATCAAACATAACAGTCACATATATTAATAGACTACTTAGTGCCGCTATTTATAAGCGGCGCGCTTCATACTTTAGGCTGGTCATCAGTGGAAATAGGGCTGATTTCCATATCATCAGCCTGATTACCTACACGCGTATTTAAATCATTACTTGCAGCTGGCGTACTATTTTCATGGCTAAGCACATGATTTTTGCGAGCATTCTCGGGTTCTTCATCTTTGACCGCTTCTTTAAAACCCTTCACCGCACCGCCTAAATCTTTACCTGCATTTTTAAGCTTGGCAGTACCAAATACGACCACCACTACGACCAATAAAATCAGCCAATGTGTAATAGAAAAGCTGCCCATAACGGTATCCTTATATTTTGTGATCTTGTTTAGATCAGTATGTGTCAGTGTGCTTTAGAACACTTTTTACCGTACCAGAATTATAGTTTCAAACGGCGCAATCGCAGCGCGTTAGCAATCACCGAGAATGACGACAAGCTCATCGCTGCCGCTGCTATCATCGGACTGAGCAGAAGCCCAAATATGGGATAGAGCACACCTGCGGCAATAGGAACACCAAGTGCATTGTAGATAAAGGCAAAAAACAGATTCTGTCTGATATTGCGCATGGTGGCGTGGCTAAGCTTATAAGCTTTGGCAATGCCCATTAAATCACCTTTTAGCAGGGTAATGCCCGCACTCTCCATCGCCACATCGGTACCGGTTCCCATAGCGATACCAACATTAGCTTGCGCTAGCGCTGGTGCGTCGTTGATACCATCACCCGCCATAGCGACCAATTTACCGCTGTCTTGCATTTCTTTGACGATACGGTTTTTATCCTCTGGTGAGACATCCGCATGAACTTCATCAATACCTAGTTTATTGGCGACTGCCTGCGCGGTTTTTTCGTTGTCACCGGTTAGCATCACAACTTTTAAACCTGCGTCATGAAGCAGTGAAATAGCCTCTTTAGTGCTTGGTTTAATAGGGTCAGCAACTGAAATAATACCAGCAGCTTTACCGTCTATAGCCACAAACATTACCGTTTCACCGTCTTTTCTACGGACATCAGCTTTAGTGGACAGCTCATTATCAAAACTATTTAGGCTTTCCATAAGCTTAGAGTTACCAATAGCGACTTTCTTACCATCGACCACGGCTTGTACGCCTTCGCCAGTAGTCGAATTAAAGTCAGTAGCTTTAGGAATAATGAGTGATCTTTCTTGAGCTGCTCTAACGATAGCTTCTGCTAAAGGATGCTCGCTAGCGCTTTCTACTGAGGCTACCAATGCGAGGAACTCGTCTTCATCTTGACCTACCTGCGCATCAATTGCGGTAAGCTCGGGCTTACCAGCGGTCAGTGTTCCGGTCTTGTCGACGACAATGGTATCGACTTTTTCCATACTCTCTAACGCTTCAGCATTTTTGATGAGGACGCCGTTTTGCGCGCCTTTGCCGGTACCAACCATAATGGACATCGGCGTCGCTAGACCAAGGGCACAAGGACAAGCAATAATCAGTACCGCAATCGCGTTAACCAAAGCATAGGTCATAGCGGGCTCAGGGCCGAATATCGCCCAGACAATAAAGGTAATGACGGAGCAAATAAGCACGATCGGTACGAACCACCCAGCTACCTTATCTACCAATTTCTGTATAGGTGCGCGGCTACGCTGGGCTTCAGCAACCATTTGTACAATTTTAGATAATACTGAATCTGCTCCAACATTGACCGCTTCGACTAATAGCGTTCCGGTGCCATTTACCGTACCACCAGTCACTGTATCTCCTGCTACTTTTGATACAGGGATTGGCTCACCCGTCACCATTGATTCATCAACATTACTATTACCATCGATCACTGTACCATCTACGGGTAGTTTCTCACCTGGTTTAACCCGTAGCTTATCGCCAGTGACGACCTCATCAAGCGAGACTTCGACTTCTTCACCGTTTTCATCGACACGTCTTGCGGTTGGTGGTGCGAGCTCAAGCAAAGCTCTAATCGCACCTGAAGTTTGACTTCTAGCTTTGAGCTCTAATACTTGACCCAGTAGCACCAAGGTCACAATGACCGCTGCCGCTTCATAGTAGACTCCGACTTGACCAGAGGCATCTCTGAAACTGTCTGGGAAAATATCGGGAAAAAAGGTCGCGACAATACTAAAAATATAAGCAGCGCCTACGCCTATCGCAATCAAGGTAAACATATTTAGATTGCGGCTTTTTATAGACTGCCAGCCACGAACGAAAAACGGGGCGGCGCCCCAAAGCACTACAGGGGTCGCGAGCACTAACTCAGCCCATTGTAAAACCTGTGAAGGTATACCATACTGACTAAAGTCAACTCCAAACATACCGCTCATCACATATATTAATAGCGGTACAGTCAACACGGTACATATCCAAAAACGACGAGTCATGTCGTCAAGCTCTGAGGTGTCCTCTTCACCGATAGTAAGCGTTTCGGGCTCAAGCGCCATACCACATATCGGACAACCGCTATTTCTAACGTCTCTCACTTCAGGATGCATAGGACAGGTATATACCGTGCCGTCGTAATCAGCAGGTACTTTATCGTATTTACCGCCTTTAACAGATTTTACTCCGCTACTATCAGTATCCTTTCCATGACAGCTAGCGTGACTATCATCTTTAGCAACTTCGTCTTCAGGTTTAAGAAACATGCCACATATTGGGCAGTCACTTTTTTCAACATCTCTTACTTCTGGATGCATAGGACAAATATAGACCGTACCGCTATAATTTTCCGGTACTTTATCGTACTGACCACCTTTGATAGATTTTTCATCGGCAATATGTTTCATAAAACCACTCCTTGAAGACAATAAATATTGATAATAAGTACAACTCTTAAAGCACTATCATCAATCCTCGATTGCTATTCATCTAATCATTAATCTAAAAACCTCTAAAAAATAATTTCTATACTTTTCAATTGGAATTTAGTTTTTATCACGCAAATACTTGAGCAGTGCCATGATTGTTAGTACTAGTACTGCGAAAAATAGTAGGGTGAATAACAAACAGATAAGCATCATAACCCAGCCCATGCCATACATCATTGAGCCGTTCATCATGCCATGCATTGACCCATTCATTATGATTTCTCCTCAGTCTAAACTGTGATCACTCCAACTCTTCAATTAATTTTTACTCGAACCGAAGAGGTTTACTGACTGTTAATATATCAATATCTTTAGCGCACTTTGGCGAACCAACGATATAGTGGCACGAACAAGATGGCGAAATACCAACCGTAAAGATATGATTCTACAAGTCCAATTAGAAAACCTGTCCATGTTAACCACTCAAAGCCAGGTAGTAGAGGTGCCCAAGCTTCGTGCATCGCTATCTGTTCGGGTGCGAGTAAACCAAACCCTATGCATAATAGATAACTAATGAGTAGAAACAACGATACACTATTGCCAACAGGGGCAATCCTTAAAGTACTTGTTGTTAAGTTTGATTTGACCATCTTAGTAATCCTCACTATTGTATGATGTGGTTCAAGCTCAAGATAACCAATCGTATCTAACCATGCTAACTCTAAGGATTTGTATGAATTAAAGCTTTATCCTGTATTGATATTACTTTTTAACTCGTGCGGCGGCGGCAAGTTGACGCCATTGACCCCATTGAGGAATAAACATTGGCACTTGCTGTTTGTAAGCAAGGTAGTCTTTACCAAACTCTTCAAACATATGCCGTTCCTCACGTCGAGCTAACCATGTGTATACAAGCACAATCACTGGAAACAGACCGATTGAAAACAGAGTTGGCCAATGCACCACACCCTCACCGAACAGTGCAATAAACAACCCGGTGTACTGAGGATGACGTACGTAGGCATAGAGTCCATCAGTTACTAAACGATTTTCCCCTCGTGCTTTGTGGACTTGGCGCCAACCTTGAGCAAAAAGACCGACTCCTAAAAATGCAATAGCATAGCCGAGTAGCATTGAGATCATCATGCCTGTCTCACCTAAACCAACAAGGGTCGACCATAAGCTAGCGCTGACATATTGGCTGTCCAAACCAAAAAACCGTACTAATAAATATATAGTGAGCGGAAAGCCATACATTTCTGCGTAAAGTGCAATAATGAAAGCCTGAACTACACCAGCACCCGCCCATTCACGCCAGTTCTTTGGTGCGAAATAACGGTAAAAGAACCAAGAAATCAGAACAATAACAATTAGTGCGAGACCCCAAGTTCCAGCGTGATTAAATGACTCATTCATAGCTTACTTTCCCTGTTGTCTTTATGAATATCGTATTGCATGAAATCAATTCTTGAAGATAGTAAGCAGACGCTTAAATCTATGCAATTTTTAACCAAACAATTTTCTGTAAACTCTTTGATGTTACTGTCAATGATGGTCTGCAAGCGTATCTTTTTCGATAGCTTTTTTCCTCGCTGAAGATTTCAGGTAAACCTGCTCAGCCACAGCAATCACTACAATAGTGACGACTGCTACGCCAAGTACGAATGGATCTGAGTTTAGTTTAATCCAGACAAAACCGCCGAGAACCAACAGGTCAAGAAGTATGGCCACTATAGGCACCCACATCACCGCCTTTATATCCTGACGAAGGTATCGCAAAACACCCCAATGAATGGCGATATCCATAATTAGATAGAAAACAATGCCAAGCGCTGCAATTCGTGATAAGTCAAATAACGTCGTAAAAGCTAAACCCAACACCACAGTATAGACCAACGTATGTTTTTGAACGCTTCCCGGCATTCCCAAATGACGATGAGGCACCAGCTTCATCTCAGTCAACATAGCAAGCATACGAGAGACTGCGAAGATGCTAGCAAGGAGGCCGCCAGCGGTAGCTACCATTGCGATTGCAACTGTGAACCATAGACCATAGTCGCCAAGTGCTGGGCGTGCGGCGGCAGCCAAGGAGTAATCTTTAGTTTCGATGATTTCGGCAAGAGATAGATTACTAGACACCGCGAAACCGACTAGAGTGTAAATAACTACGCATATTGCGATTGATATTACAATGGCACGGCCGACGTTGCGATGAGGATTTTTTACTTCCGAGCCACTGTTGGTAATCGTGGTAAAGCCTTTAAATGCCAGTATGCCTAGCGCCGTTGCGCCAAGAAAGTCACCAACAGTATTAGTGTCACCTAATGTAGAAGAATCAACTGCAAAGCTATCAGCTAGCCAGATACCAACCAACCCGAATATAAGAATACCGACAATTTTTATAATACCGATAACCGATGCAACCCCCTGAATCCAACGATTACCAAGTAAATTGATAAAGAACGCAGCAAGAATAAGCGCGGCGCCAAGGATGGATACCATGCGACCGCTGTCATCGCCACCGAATAACTGCATAGTGTATGACCCGAACGTCCGGGCCAAAAAGCTCTGCGCTATAACCATGGAGAAATACATCAGCAGGGCATTAAATCCAGTCGGTAAACGATCTCCGTATGCCTGATGCAGGTACATTGCAACACCGCCAGCCGACGGGTAAGCGTTAGAGATTTTGATATAAGAATAGGCACTAAAAGAAACAACGATTGCGGCGGCTAGAAAAGCAAGTGGGAAAAGCGAACCCGTCATCTGAGCCATCTGACCGGTCAGAGCGAAAATACCAGCACCGATCATGACACCGGTACCTAGCATAACTGTTCCTGATAATGTCAAACTATCCTTCTGATAGCGAGTCGCTCTATCTTGCTTCATACTTATTCGACCTTAATCTATTTCTTCGTAGAACTTCAGTTTTACAGGTTATTTTTGAAGTAAGGAGTAGGTATAGTTAGAATTAAAAGACGCGATATAGTAAATAGTTTTTAAAGAAGAGCTTACTTATTGGTATCATAATATATTATTCCAACTCATCAATAAGTGCTTGCATCTCACCGATTTCACGCTTTTGTGCTTCGATAATGTCATCAGCAAGCTGACGTACACGTGGGTCTTCGATATCAGCACGCTCACTGGTCAAAATAGCAATAGAGTGATGCGGAATCATGGCTTGCATCCAATCTACTTGGTCGACAGTTTGCTGCGAGCGCACACCCCATAGACCAAAGGCAAATAACACCACACTAACCCCATAGACCATCAAGTTTATCTTGGTTTTTTTATACATATTGCTCATAAAGGCGAGCATAATAATGGCCATCACAGCGCCCATATACAATGCCATATAAGCTCGGGTTTCACTAAAATAGACGTGATCCAATTTATAGGTATTAAAATACATCATGATAAACATCACCACTGTGGATGTTAATATCATCAAAGTGAACTTCACATAAGGATTTATACCCTGTTGATGGCTTTGATGATTCATATTCCCATTGTTAGCAGCATTGTTAGCAGTATTCATAATGTGACCTCTTTAAATTTAACAATATTGGTATAATGGACATTTTATAATTTAGAACCAGAACATTACGCCAGCGGTTACACTACTAGAGTCAACGGCTACGTTTTCTTGGCGGCGTAAGTCTCGTGCATCCCCTAAGGCTGATGCATAACTAAAACCAACGTAGGGTGATAATTGACGACTTAGGGTTTCATAAGCTAACCGAACTTCAGTTTCAAGCTCATTAAAACCTTTAGTAATACCGTTGTCAGTATCATCTTTACTGAAAGCAGTCAACTGCACTTCTGGTCTGACAATCCAACGCTGAGCTAAGCGCCACTCGTACGCTGTACCAAGATCAAGCTGGACTTGTCCATCAGTATATACGTAGGCTCTAGCGTCAGTCTCAACAAAGTACGGCGCTGTACCGACAATGCCAGCCATGATTGCGGACTTATCGTTTTCAGTATTATAAGCGACACCTGCTTCTCCGTTCCAATAGATACCGAGAGGCTTCCAGTAAGCGAGCGAGGTCAGACTATCGATTTCTTTATCACCTTCAGTTTGGGCACTACCCTCACTGCGTAGAGTGACACGATTGCTATCAGTGCCATACCATCCTTCAGCTTCAAAATCGATTTGATCGTCCTCAAACTGATAGCCTAAGGTTTCTACTGACACGCCCCATAATGGTGCACTACCCATCATTACCGGCTTATCATATTGTCCATAGGTAACACCATTTGAGTAGTCGGGACTACGAGCATTAGGAGGTGGTTCGCCGCCTTGCATTCCAGACATATCCATATTCATACTGCTATGATCCATACCTGACATGTCCATACTACTGTGATCCATACCTGACATGTCCATGCCACTATGATCCATACTCGACATATCCATATCTGACATATCCATGCCACTGTGATCCATGTTCGACATGTCCATATTCGACATATCCATGTTGCCGTGATCCATATCGGGCATGTCAGCGGCATTTGCTACAGGTGACAGTAATAACAGCAAAGATGATATGCCAATAAACGGTAGACCTACTTTATACATTTTCATAATAAGGCTCATATTTAAAGGGTTAAATGACGGCAACTTCTCGAAACATGCCCGCTTCCATGTGATACAGCAGATGGCAATGCCAAGCCCAGCGCCCCGCCTCACCTGTGACATCGAAACTAATCTTTTGCGCTGGCTGCACCATTATCGTATGTTTGCGAACTTGAAAATCGCCATCAGGCGTGCGCAAATCGCTCCACATACCATGCAGATGCATAGGGTGGTTCATCATAGTGTCATTGACTAAGGTAATACGCACACGCTCGCCCGGTTTGATATTAACAGGCGATGCGTCCTTAAACATAATACCGTCTAACGCCCAGATATAGCGCTCCATATTACCGGTTAGATGTATTTCAATCTCTCGAGTGGGCTTGCGCTGCTCGGCCATTATTTCATTGCCAACAGAATGCAGTTGGTTATAGGTTAAAACCTTACGATTAATATCACGCAAATTAATACCCGGATCATCGAGATTCATCCGTGGACTATCGACGCGCATATCTGTCTTAAAGTCATATTCGGTCTTAGCATGACGGGCATCATAGCCATTAGCACCCATAGCCCCCATCATATCGGACATAGTTAGCCACTCAACATCATCCATAGCAGGTATGGCAGCGCGAGCGCCTCTTTTAGTGGCAAGCGTGGTTGCGACAAAGCCGGTGCGATCGATGTTTTGGGCAAATATGGTATGCGCGTCACGGGTTGGGGTGACGATGACGTCATAAGTCTCAGCCACACCGATACGGAAGTCATCGACATCAACGGGCGCGACATCATTACCATCGGTGCCGACCACTTTTATTTTGAGCCCTGGAATGCGCACATCAAATATGGTCTGCGCGGAGCCATTGATAAAGCGTAGTTTGACCGGCTGACCTGTTTTGACCAATTGCGACCAATTCGCCGCTGTCGTTTTACCATTCATAAGATAAGTAAACGTGGTCTCACCAGATAAATCAGTAAAATCAGTCGGCATCATGCGCATCTGGTTCCACATTTTACGTTTATCATAAGCCGCCTCAAGATCCGTAGCGGCAATATCGGACAATAGCTTTTTAAAGTCTGGCAGATGATAATTATCAAAGTCAGCACGCTGCTTAAGTAGTTTTAGCAGATTATGCGGATCACGGTGCGTCCAATCACTAAGTAAAATGACATGGTCTTCTGCGATAGGGTGACGTTCTCGTCCTTTAGCCTCAACGACGATAGCACCGCGCATACCGGTCTGTTCTTGAAAGCCGGTGTGCGAGTGATACCAATAAGTACCCGATTGCTTGAGTTTGAATTTATAAGTAAACGTACTATTGGCAGGAATACCATCGAAGCTGATGCCAGGCACGCCATCCATCTCAAACGGCACTAAGAGGCCATGCCAGTGAATAGAGGTCGACTCATTCAGCTGATTATGGACTCGAATGGTGACCGTATCGCCTTCTTGCATCTTAAGCGTTGGTGCAGGCAGTGAGTCATTTATCAGCGTTGCCATGCTTGACTTGCCGTTGACCGTTATCATCTTCTCACTGACATAAAGATCAAACTCTTTGCCTGTCAGTATGGGTACTTTATGATCGGGTTTATCACTATTGACTACGACATTTTGGCTTTTAGTTAAAGCACTATTAGCCATCGTCGGTAGTGTGGATAGCATCGACGCGCCGAGCAAGGTGGATGACCCTGTCAAAAAACGCCTGCGGTTAAATCTGTTTTTATTCATAATATTGACCTAAGTTAATCCATGAAACGAGAGTTGAACTTATATATCTGATAACTTATTAATAGAACTACATCTGCTGCGCTGGCGACTCAATAGCCGCATACACTTGAGTGCTGCCATCCTTGTTCAATTGCATGACTTTATAGGGCATAAATTTATCTTGATATTCCATGCCCGGACTACCAACTGGCATACTCGGTACCGCAAGACCGATGGAATCAGTTGGCGGATTGGCTAGAAACTGTGCCATGTATTTGGCAGGAACGTGACCTTCAAAAACATAACCATTAGTAGTGACGGTGGTATGACAAGAGCGCATTTGCTGCGGGACACCGTAACGCTCTTTAAATAAAGATAAATCTGTAACGTCTTGCGCAGTTGCGCTTAGACCATGACCTTCGGCATAGCCTACCCATTCTTTGCAGCAGCCACAATTAGCATCTTTGTAAACTGTAGCCGAGACGTTTTGTAGAATTGTCGACCCAGTACCTGAATTAGCACTGACAGACATCATTTGCGGTTGTGGTTGCTCTATTTGAGCACTTTTGGTGGCAAGCGTTGGCTCAGTTTGAGTAGAGTTTGAAACACTAGTATCGGGCTGACTACAAGCCATTACTGTTGACGTTGCTACTAGTAAAAGAGCAGAAGCTGATACCTTTTTATGTCCATTGCCCATTATATTTATATAGCGTCTCATAACTTACTCCTAAGCGTCTGCTTATCTGTTGAACCTTCTAAAAATTTATACCCTATAACTAAGTGTAGTATAGGCAAAGTTTAAATCCCAAAAGGCAGCACTATTTAGCACTGCGCTTTTATAAAGGAATATGGAAGAATTAATGCTGCATTCCAGATTCATCATCCGACATATTCATATCACCGTCAAATGACATGTCCATCATATCGCCATCTATCCTAGTGGTTAGCATCGTGTATTGGCTTTCATCTAATTCAGGTAGTGATCTAATAAAAGCGACCATTGCCCACATTCTATCGTCGTCATGAGAAGCACCCCATGCTGGCATGCCTGATGCCATAATACCGTGCTTAATCGCCCAAAAACTTTGCTGAGCTCCTGCATCCGTTTTATAACGATCAACTACTTGCGCATTAGTGAAATTAGGTGGCTTAGGGTATAGGCTCTCACTAAAATCAGTGCTCTCTACCCCAGGAGACAAATGGCAGCCTGCGCACATATCCTTATAGTCCGCGCCCCCAGAGCTGATATCGACCTTCTCTAAGTCTGGTACCACAATATCTTTACTGGCATTTGCTATGGAACGATTGCGAGCGGTTTCCAAGAAATTATAAACCAATGGACTATGTCCTTGATCAGCGCCAATATTAATGACACCACTCATAACCACAGTAAAGACACCAACAATAGCGACCACGACAGTGAAAAGTACTCCTAGTAAAAACTTCATGGGTTTATCCTATAATCCATTTTCTTTAATACCCTACTCTTAGCGTCTACAAATATTTCCTACAAACCCTTATTACTGATTGATGAAACTATCTAGCAGTAATAAAGGATTTATAAAATCAATGTTTAAGAGTCACTTTTATCTGTTACGCAGTGCTTTTGATACATTTGCTTCATTTTACCCATGTTAGCCATCATCGCTTTCATGGCAGGATCGTTCATATCCATTTTGCTATGATCCATTTTTTGCATCATTTGCATATGCTTTTCCATTTTTTCACAGTTCATCTGATCTTTTTGCGCATGCATTTTTGGATCATGCGCCATAGCTGAGGTTGAAACGACTAGAGCGACGGCAGTGGCTACGATTGCTTTAGGTAAAGACTTTGATTTAAAGAGTGACATGGTTAATCCTTAATTGATTTAGTTGAGGGTACATAAAGCTTTAGGATATTAATTCAGTCTAAAGCATAACCAGTCTAAAGCATAACTTATTGATTCTGACAGAGAGATGACAGCAAGATGACAATATTGTCATCTTGCTACTTTTATATTTTAATGCTGCACGTATTCATTTAGTATGGCATCAGCATTTCTATCACGATCGCTACCATATTTTTTTATAAAATACTTTTCAGACTGCAGATGTTGATCTTGATGCTGAACTTGGCAAGCGACTCGTGCATCAACATAGCTTTTCATTTGAGCATCAGACATCTGCGCGTTATTGTGATCTAGATTTCTGGCAAACGTAGTTAAGTTATCGCAATTATCGATAATTGAAGTGCTTAGATTGGTAGTATGCGCATTAGCTGCTGATATACCGATAAGCATCGAAGCGGATAGCAGCACCACTTTTTTGAATGAACGATAGCTTTTCATATAACATCCTTAATAAATTATTAAATATTGAAACTAATTACCTGTAGTAATAATTCATAGTAGCTACTCGTATCAAGAATGAGCCGCTATGTACTATAGGTATAGATTAACAAACGAAGACTGACCATTTGATGACGAGCGCATGACATCTTTGTCAGATACCAGTCCGTTTTGTCATTTATATTGATTTGGGTATTATAAAATCATAATTATATTGAAGGATTACTATGAAAGTACTACTAGTAGAAGATGAATTAAAACTCGGCGAATATGTAAAAAAAGGCTTAAGTGAAGCAGGCTTCATTGTTGATCATCAGCTGACAGGTTTAGATGGCTACCATGCTATGATGACTGAAGAGTTTAGCGTGATACTCATGGATGTTATGCTGCCTGATGTTAGCGGTTTTGAGCTAGTACGTAATTACCGAGCGGCTGGCAAGCATACGCCAGTGTTATTTCTAACCGCAAAAGATGATTTAGATGACAAAATCAAGGGGATTGAGATTGGCGGTGATGATTATCTGACCAAACCTTTTGCCTTTGCAGAGTTAATAGTCAGGATAAAAAGCTTATTACGACGCGCCAATCAAGCCGACTATAAAAGTACGCTCATGCAAATAGCGGATCTCAAAATGGACATTGCCAAGCGCACTGTACATAGAGGAGACACGCCCATTAAACTAACCGCAAAAGAGTTCTCCCTATTACAGTTTCTATTAGAGCGCCGCGGTGAAGTATTACCACGCTCAATCATTGCTTCACAAGTATGGGATATGAACTTTGATAACGATACTAATGTGATTGATGTGGCAATAAGACGTCTGCGTATAAAAATAGACGATGAGTTTGATACCAAGCTAATTCATACTGTGCGTGGCATGGGCTACCGATTAGATGCTGTCGACGTTTCAGCTAGTAATAAAGCTGCCAGCGAAACGGAAGATAGCCAATATGATAAATAGATTGGACAATCGACGCTTACCCTTACTATGGCGAACTGTGTTTTTATTGACGATATTTGTCGTTTTATCGCAGTTGATAATCTATATCTGGGTACAGCACTCTGTTAAAAGCCATTTTGAGCAAATGGATGCTGAAATCATTACCCACGCAGCCTTTAATCTACGTAAGCGCGTAACAGAGGCGGATAACCAAATAGCCTCTCAGACACTACCTAAGCCTCAAAGTCCATCAAACACTCAACAACCGCTAAGCTCGAAAGCTTCTTCAAATCTACTTCCTACAATAGCCACAGAAAATGATGATCACCTGCATTCATCAGCGCTAGATTACGATCTAAAAACTATCATTGCTGATAAAGAGGGGCGATTGCTATCTAGTACTCCCAAAAACTTTGCTAATGAATTAAGTGCCGACTTTAACCTATTATCATTACAGCAAAATCATGATGACAGACAGTTTGTAATAAATATTAAAGACAGACGTTATCGAGCTATGGTTATTGGAGACGATGACATGCTTGCCCTTATCGCCTTACCCATTGACGTGCATCATCAGTATTTATTACAGTTTAACCGTCAACTTAGTCTGATCCTATTTGCCATCACACTACTGTTGATTTCAATAGCAGCCTTAAGCGTGTATTGGGGTTTTGCCCCTTTATCCACTATCGTGCAAAGGATGAAAGGTATTCATCCTGAAAGATTGAGCGAAAGAGTAATAGTTAGTGATATGCCATTAGAGCTAAGACCTTTAGCAGAATCCTATAACTCGATGATGGCTAAGCTTGAAAGCAATTTTGAGTCGTTGTCGCGATTTTCAGACAATATCGCGCATGAGCTACGCACGCCAATAGCGACGCTGATTACGCAAACGCAAGTCATGTTAAATAAGCCTAGAGAGGAAGAGGAATATGTCGAACAATTACATCAGCAACATGACACCTTAGAGCAATTATCGGCGATGATTAACAACATGCTACTGCTAGCAAAAACCCAAAAAGGACTGAGTGATTCGCAAGTGACTACTGTAGATACTGAGGTCCTAATCAATAAGCTGTTAGATTACTTTGAGATGATAGCGGATGAACGCGGCATAACTTTTACAAAGTCAGGAGACTTTAAGGCGGTAAGAGGCGATGCAGGTCTATTGCAAAGACTTTTTGCCAATTTATTGTCCAACGCCATCTACTATGCTGCTAGCGCTAGTGTTATTGAAGTATCAGCTACTATTACTCCCAATAATCCAAGCACTTCAAATACTTTTGTGAACACTAATGATGTGCTTAGGAATGACAAGAGTAATGCTCAGATCTTAAAGCAGCGTTATTTAGAGATAAAGATTACTAATCGTTTAGAGAAGCCACTAAAGCAAAGCGAAGCTGCGCGCTTGTTTGAGCGCTTTTATCGTCATGATAAAACTAGCCAGCACCATTCAGGATCAGGTTTGGGTTTATCTATCGTTCAGGCTATTGCTAATGCTCATAAAGGGACGGTCAATATCACTAACAAAGATGAGTATTGTTTTGAAGTTACTGTAGGATTATTGATTGCTAAGTAGCATACACCTCAATATCCTAGTGTTCAAAATATTAATAATATGTAGACCTACTATAGGTCTATTTTATTTTGATAAGTCGAAAGGCTCTGAATGCTATTATTCATATAGTGTATAAGGCTAGATTATGAAGTCTAATTTTCTTAGGTGATGTTGTTGATATGGGGGTATGAACAAAATGCCACTTTTATCTTTTTTAGTATTGACTGCTTTGGGTTCTAGTGTTTGGACAACTGTACTGACGCTTGCAGGTTACCACTTCGGCAAAAACTACGAGGTTATAGAGACTGCGTTAGCACCCTACTCAAAGATTTTTTTATCGATTGCTATAGTAATTATAATTAGTTGGTTTATTAGGCGTCGACTAACCAGCTAAAGTAGAGGCAATATGCATCCTTAAGCTTATTATCTAACTATTTATTTTTAAGAATATATTATCTTCTTAAAGCATTACTCAACCCAAATATCTTAACGTCTTCTTAACAGGCCTCTTGTTATCGTAAGGAATCAAACTCCTTACCATCCTGTTGAGAAGCCTAGTTATGTCAACCTCTCAAGCACTTAGCACTGAAATCACCAAAGCTCCTACCAAAAAAAGCTATCTAAACAGCATTTTTAATCATGAAATTAATCTTAACTATCTGATTATTATCGTTGCGCTCTATTTAGTCACTACTGCAAATTTTGGTTTTTTCGCGCAAGTGCTTAGCATTTACCCTTTTGGTAATAACGTTGGCTTCATAGTTTCTATCACAGGCTTATTGTTCGGCTTAATGTGGCTACTCATCCAATTATTTTGCTATCGTCCTATTGCTAAACCAGTGCTCATCGCTATGGTAATGATAGCGGCCGTATGTGGCTATTTTACTGACGCTTATGGCACTATTTTCGATACTAATATGCTGATCAATAGTATACAAACCGATCAAGGTGAAGCGATGGGGTTGATGTCGCTAAGTTTTTTTACAAGAGTCTTTATACTAGGCATTATACCCGCAGTTATTATTGCTAAAATCCGCATAAAAAGAGTACCTATACGTCGAGCGCTATGGCAAAAAGCGTTAACCTTAACCTCATCTATCGCCTTAATAGCTGTCTGCCTACTGTCTTTTGGCGATCAATACGCCACCTTTTTCCGTCAGCATAAGATAGTCCGCAGTTACGCAAACCCTATTACTCCTATCTACTCGGTTATCAAATTAGGTACCGATTATGTTGAGAAACTTCGTCGTCCTGATACATTGACCCTGCATGCGACAGATGCCAAACGTATAACTCCTACTGCTGGAACTAACGCAGCAAAGCCTAAACTCATGGTATTTGTCGTTGGTGAAACAGTACGTGCTGATCATATCGGTCTTAATGGCTATGAGCGCGACACTATGCCTCTGCTGACTAGCCAACCAGATGTCTATAGCTTTAAAAATGCCACCTCATGTGGCACCTCTACTGCTTACTCCGTTCCCTGTATGTTTAGCTACTCTAATCGAGAGAGTTATGACAATAATATGGCAGACTATAATGAGAACGTATTAGACACACTAAATAAGCAAGGCGTCAATGTTATTTGGCGCGACAATAATTCGAGCTCTAAAGGGGTCGCGGATCGAGTAACTTTTGAAGATTATAAGACGGCTGATGTCAATCCAAATTGTGATGAGGAGTGTCATGATATCGGTATGCTTGACGGTTTTGATACTTTAATTAAGTCAGATGCACCTGCCAAAGATACGCTTATTTTATTGCATCAAATGGGCAATCATGGTCCCGCTTATTACAAACGTTATCCTAAGGAATTTGAAGAGTACAAACCTGTATGCATGACTAATGAGCTCTCTAAATGCGATGATCAATCCGTCATCAACGCTTATGACAATGCCATTCGTTATACTGATTACTTCTTAAATAACGTGATTAATACGCTCAAAAAGTATGAGCAGGACTATGATGTCATAATGGTATATATTAGCGATCATGGCGAAAGTTTAGGCGAGAATAATATTTACTTGCATGGCATGCCCTACGCTATCGCACCTGATGCGCAAAAGCAGGTGCCTGTCATCATTTGGTCACCTAATAGTAATAATATTGATAAAAGTAGTCTCGTTAGTATGATTGATCAGCCCGTATCACATGACTTTATCACCCCAACTTTACTTAACTTTTTTGGTATTACTACCGATGAGGTAGCAGCAGCGCCAACCTTCTTTAAATCTACCCATTAAGACCTTTATCATAAGCCCTGCTAGCATTTATGCACGAGACCACTATGTACAAGATACTCATCATCGAAGACAATCCCGATATCGTCGCCAATATTTATGCCTTTTTTGAACCAAAAGGTTTTGAGCTGGACAACGCTCATAATGGCATTAGCGGCTTAACACTCGCTGCAAATAATCGCTATGACGTTATTTTATTAGATGTCATGCTGCCGGGTATGGACGGCACCAAGCTATGTAAAAAACTGAGAGAAGAGCTACATAATAAAACCCCTGTATTGATGCTGACGGCTCGTGATACGATTTTGGATAAAGTCGCAGGCTTCGATAGTGGCGCTGATGATTATCTGGTCAAACCCTTCTCACTCATTGAATTAGAATCACGGATTAAAGCGCTTATCCGTCGACACCAAGATGAGCATTTTGAGCACAGCTTAGCTGTCGGACCATTATCCTTAAATGCTAATGAGCACACGATTAGACGAGAAGGTACATCACTAAAACTGACACCAACAGGGTTTAAAATTTTAGAAACATTAATGAATGCGTCGCCACGAGTCGTCAGTAAAAGTGAGCTTGAGGAAAAGGTATGGGGTGAGGATATTCCAAGTAGCGATGCGCTACGGACTCATATGCATAGTGTGCGCGTACAAGTCGACAAGCCATTTGCCAGACCTATGATAATGACGATGCCTGGAGTGGGTTATCAAATTGTTGATCCCGATAAAGTGTAGAATATCTTAGTACGATTTACAGACTCAATCTGATTAAGAGTCGTCCTAGTTATACCTCCTATCCTCTTTCTACTACCTTATACTATGAAGTAAATGCCATGTTCAGCCTCGACTCTATCGCTAATAAATTTCGACTGTCATATTTTTTATTTGCCATATTACTTTGCGCTGCTTTCGTCAGTATTTTTATGTACGCTGAGACAAGGATGGAGCAAGAGTTGGTCAAAGCTCGCTTACTGCAACAGCTAGAGCTTAGTCAAGAAAAGGATGGCGATCAGCCTGTCTACACTGCAGATCCGGGCATAAAAATTTATCGCTATAATCATGCACCTGATAATTTAAAAGCTTTGGCAACCGAGACAGTGCAAGAGATGCCCGTAACCGTGCCCACCAAAGATGGCAATGTTAGAACTAATCTACATTTCTTCATCTATCAGCAAAATAAACAACGCTATGTTTTAACCTATTTAGAAGACACTGAGATGGTAATGGGGAACTACCCTGTCCTTGCCATTTTTGAACACCTAGAAGACATCTTTGCCAATGCCTTAAGAGTTGCCGTTATTTTAAGCTTACTAATTGCCGCAATATTTTCTCAGCTATCCTCTAGGCAAATTACTAAACCTTTATTAGACTTAAAAAAAGCAGTAGAAACCGATCATCAAAACTTAACCGAATTGACCCATTTGCCCTCCGAGGTTGGCGTATTAGCACGCGCTATTGATGAGAAGAATCATAAGCTTGAGCAGTATCTCAAACGTGAGCAGCTATTTACTGGAGATGTTAGCCACGAGCTGCGCACGCCTTTGACGATTATTATGGGTGCATCAGAAGTACTGGCTTCTCAATTAGAAGGCGATAGCCGTTTGAGCGAGTTTACTAATCGTATTAGTACTACAGCTAAAGAGACCTCTGAGATTATCAGCGCATTATTACTACTCTCGCGTGCTCCTGAAAAACTGGACGCTCCGCAAACCTCTATCAATAGCATTGCTAACAATGAAGTGGAACGCTTAAAGTATTTGCTACGGTATAAGACTGTGACTTATGCAGTAGTCGCTGAACAAGAGTATTTTGCCTACGTACGACCTGAATTACTAAAAATGGCACTAGGCAACTTAATAAAGAATGCCTTTCAATACACGGATGAGGGTGAGGTAGTTATTATTATTGACGATAAAAAAATCACCGTTACCGATACTGGCTTGGGTATTCCTGAAGCGATGATGCCTCTACTCTATGAAAGGTTTGAGCGTTTAGAGCAAAAGAAAAATGATGGGCAATTAACTGATAAGTTCTCGTCAAAAGATTATACGAGCTATAAGGTTGATGGCACAGGGTTAGGTCTAAGTATTGTTCAGCGCATCATAACGCATATGGGCTGGCAACTTACCCATCAAGCTAATGCTGCAGGCGGTAGTACGTTTAGTATTTATTATAAATAAATTCTACTAATAAACAATCTTTAAAAGCCTAAGACATTACAAGTTAGCAGTACAGTTTAAAACCATTTCTTACTTTTAAAATACACAACGATGGCCACAGTCAATGTTACCATCACACCCCACAAGGCAAAGTAACCCTCATTCCATTTTAACTCAGGCATATAGTCAAAATTCATACCGTAAACGCCTACCAAAAATGTTAATGGTATAAATACCACTGACACTAAGGTCAAGGTACGTATGATTTCATTCAAACGATGGCCCTGAATTGAGAATATCAGATTGGTTTTACTATCAAGCTCAAACAACTCAAAATCAATTTCATCAATCAAATTGTTGGCTTGCTCTTTAAGTTCGGTGAAATACTTACTATCCATAGGAATAATATTAATCGTTTCCAGCTTTACAATGGTATTGCGAAGGCTCAGCGTCGCTTTCTTAAAGTTCAACATGCGACGTTTTTGCTCCTCAACCTTTTTAGTAAAATAAGGCGTTGGATTAATATTGGTCACCTTTATCGAGTCACCGTCAGCATTCAGTAATTTCTCAAACGTCTCTTCATAGTTTGCTATCAATGACTCAATCAACAGAAAAAGCAAATAATCTACTTTTTTGCTTCGAACTTGTCCTTTGCCTTCGCTTAAGCGATCACGAATCCACTGAAAATGATTATTATGATTCTCTTGCAAACTCCATAACATATTTGACGATACAACGAAAATCAATTGTTTATTATCTAGATTTTTGTCATCAGTTTTTAATACTTTTAGAGCGATAAACAGGACATTATCGAGTTCGATAACCTTATTGGCATGCTCATCATCTTGCAATAATTTAATTAAAAAATCATCAAACTGGTTCTGGATGACAACTTGCTCCATCTCATCTAACTCTCTCAATCCATAAGTATTGAGCCAAAAAACTTCGTCGCCGTGAGGCTCAAAGTTCAAAATTAAGATATCTTCGCAAGGTACTTTTGATACTGTTGAAGGTGAATAAGCGATAAGCGTCGTATTTCGTAAGAATTCGTCTGACATCCTTTTTCCTCCTATAGAAACTCCTTTAATCAAAACTTAGCAAGCCTAGTATCTAAGCCAGACATTAGATCTGTTAAACATTTAGTAGTCTTTTAAATAATGATTTAACTCAGAAAATTAAGCAATATTTATTATATCTACTCGCTAATCAAACTCTTATTTTCCGCTAAGTTTCCCCTATGTCGTCTCTCGTATTATAGATTCATACCCACGAGGTAGCTGGCAAAACCACTAATGGTGTGTCAGAAATTGATTAATACAAAGGATGACTCTCATGAAAAACTTATCAACGCTAACCAAATCAGCAATCATCGCCCTTACTATTGCAGGCGTAGGTGCAACCGCTATCGCCGCCCCTGCTGCTAATACCAAAGCCGTAACTGGATCAAGTGAAGCTGTCAGCGCTATGCAAAGTAAGATCAGCTTAACGCAAGCAATCGATATAGCTAAACAGAATGCTAAAGGTGATCTAATCAGCGCAGAATTCGATTATGACGACGATGATGATAATGGCAACGGTGCTGTAACGGGCGAGTATGAAGTTGAGTTTGTATCAAACGGTACGGCTTACGAGGTCAAGATCGACGCCAATACTGGCAAAGTCATCGAGACTGAAAAAGAGAAGTTAGATAAAGAAGACATGGCTGAATATAGAGCGCTGATGCAAGCCAAAGTTACGCTAACTAGTGCTATGCAAAAAGCCACTCAAAGCGTAAATGGTAAAGTCATCGGTGTTGAGTTCGAGCTTGAAAAAGGTCAAGCCTTATATGACATCGAAGTTGTCAAAGACAATCAGATATATGATGTGAGCATAGATGCCAATACTGGCAAGGTTCTAAGCAGCCAAGTTGATATGGAGGATGATGGCTAAAAAGTAAGCAAAGCTAAATACTAACTCTTCATTAATAGGATGCAGTAGCCAATACCTTGATAAACAAGGTGTCGGCTATTGCTTTTTTGTATATATTGAATTTTGATATTAATATTGCCCTTTCCAAATAATTTTATAAATATTTTTTATCTTAACGCTTCCTTAACAGCTCCAAGCACATACTGATACCCAAGTGCTAACCAGTGCCCTCCTACACTGGGATCATTACAACAATAAATATATCGGTGATTGCACTTTTTCTTATTTTCACTGTAACTTCAATAGTCAGTAGTAGCCAATACCTTAATCAAACTCGGTATTCGCTACTGCTTCTTATTATATGAAATTCATCTTAACGCGATCTTAACATGCACTGTAATATCATTAAGACCTGCCAGCTATTCTAATCTTAATAAATACTAAGCTATCGATATGAATAATTCCAAGACTACTGCTCTGAGCCACGAACATACAAATCTTGATTATAAAAATCAGCCTGTATCTGATGATACTTTTGTAGCGGATAGTTTTGCAAATGAGGTTAAAGGTAAAAAAGGGTTAGCCCGTATTGTAAAAGCTACGGGGTATTCTATAGATGGTTTTAAAGCGGCTTATAAGTTTGAAGCGGCCTTTAGGCAAGTTATCTGGCTCAATCTCTTATTGTTCACAGTCATTATATTTATGCCTTTTAACGTCAGCGCCAAAATGGTGCTTGTGATTGCTTCATTCTTATCCCTCATTGTGGAGCTTATTAATACGGGTATTGAAGCGAGCGTCGATCATACTTCAACGGATCATCATCCCCTCGCTAAAATAGCCAAGGACGTGGGTTCTGCCGCGCAATTTTTGGCATTATTACTATTGTTCGTTTTGTGGTGCATGGCGTTATCTAATCTTTTATTTTAAAAAGTGCTTAAATTTTTAGCAATTTTATACATTGAGTAAGGTATTTTCATGATTTTAGAAGATAACCCAACTAACTGGATATGGCTTAAGCTTTTTTGCTTAACAATTATTGCCGCTCTAACCTTTGAGCATAGCCAATTTGATGTTCGTATTAGTGAGTTTTTCTATAATAATGGTCAGTGGCTGATAGAAAAAGGCGAACAGCCTTACGCTTTTATTTTTTATGATGGTCCTAAAGCATTATTAATCTTGTTGGCTCTCTATTTAATATCCGTATTGGTTATCAAATACAGACAATCTTCAAATATCGCCTCTATCATCGATAACAATAAAACAAGTAAATTTATTGTGCCCTTCTCAATTCGTGAAATAAGTTACTTACTTATTGTTCTTATTGTGGTGCCTTCTACTATCGCGCTATTAAAAAGCGTTACTCATGTGAGCTGTCCTAATCATCTAACGCTTTTTGGCGGGGATCTACCTTATCTTAATCTATGGCAAAATATGCTTGCTAAAACCGATACAAAATGTTTTCCAGCAGCTCATGCCAGCGCAGGATTTTCTTTGTATGGCTTAGCATTTTTACCTACTCTTTATAAGTATCGCTATCGAATATTTGAAATCGTAACCGTATTAGGCTGGACAATGGGCCTATATAAAATGATGTTTGGTGATCATTTTTTTAGTCATACCTTAGTATCGATGTTGGTGTCTTTGACTATAGCTTGTGCGCTGGCCAGCGTGTTTTTTAAGAGAACAGAGCATAATTATGCTTCAAATAACCATCTTCACACCAATCGCTATCAGCACTAAACCGCCCAAAGCTTCTGCCCAACTGCCGAGCCATGTTCCTGACTGGCGTCCTATATAAGCCCCTAAAACACTTAAAATAGCGGTCGTCAATGCGATGATTAAACAGGCAGCATAAGCATTAACTACCAACAGGTTTAACGTAAAGCCCGCTGCCATCGCATCGAGACTAGTCGCTATAGCCAATGACAGCAAGGTTTTATGACTTACATTGATCCGAGTATCGTCACTAACCGAACACGACTCATAAAGCATCTTAATCCCAAGAGCCACTAGTATGATAAAAGCAATCCAAGCAGCCCATTCCGCAAACCAACCGAGCATAGTAGAGCCAAGCGCATAACCAATTAGCGGCATCACCCCCTGAGCAACACCGAAGTATAATCCAATGAGTAACGCCATTTTTATAAACTGCGACTTACCATCGCTTCTATGTGTCGAGCCAAGACCGATTGCAGCCGCAAACGCATCCGCAGCGAGTGCTAACGCCAATAATAGTATCTCAAACATAATAAAATATTACTCTGTATAAGGATTATCGAAAGAGCAACAGCATTATAGCCCAAAAATATGAGTAGCTAACTGAACGCTTATTCTACGCTAAGCTTCTTCTATGTCTTGTTTTGTATGATGGACTCATATCGACACTTCTGACAACTTTGATAATGAGTCGTCAGACATGAACCTTAAATACGGAGTAAACACGATGAAAAAACTATCAACCCTAAGCAAATCCCTACTTATTGCTCTTAGCGTTCTAGGTATTGGTACTCTCGCTGTTGCCTCAGGTCAAATACCTGCTATTTCAGGCGCAAAGACGAGTGACGCAGTCGCGATAGCACAGAGTAAAATCAGTCTAGAGCAAGCCGTCGCTATTGCACAAAAAACAGTCAAAGGAGACTTAATTAGCGCTGAGTTTGACCAAAACGATTATATGGCAAGTGGCGAGTATGAAATCAAGCTTATCAATGATGGAGTGGAGCATGAAGTAAAAATTGACGCCAGTAGCGGCAAAGTTCTAAAATCTAAGCAGGAAAAAATAGATCAAGACGACTTAGCAGAATATAACGCTATGAGGCAAGCCCAAATAACCCTAACCCAAGCCATGCAAAAAGCAACGCAAAGTGTTGGTGGCAAAATTACTGAAGCAGAGTTTGATTTTGATAACGGTATACCCGCTTATGAGATTGAAATAGCTAAAGGGATGGACATAAATAAACTGATAATCGATAGCATGAATGGTCAGGTTGTCAGCAGTCAGTTAGATGATGATTAATATTTTAAAACTTGGTTGAATATAGCTTAACAACGGCTCTACTCTGTACACTAGTATCGATTAGAGCTTTTTAGTTTGAGGACGCTATAAAAAGTGTCACTATAGATAAATATTTTTTAATCCTACTAGTCACATAATAAGGATATCCCATGCGCGTATTGGTAGTCGAAGATGACTTGATGATTGGCGAGAGTCTGAGCGAAGCCTTGCAAGATGAGGCTTATACGGTTGATTGGGTCAAAGACGGTCGTCAAGCCATACTGACATTAAGGGTGCAACCTTATGACATCATCTTATTAGACTTAGGTCTTCCAGAAGTTGATGGCATGGGCGTGTTGACTGCTATTCGCGATGCCAAGATTGAAACACCAGTGTTGATACTCACCGCGCGTGATCAATTAAAAGATAGAATTGCAGGCTTAGACTCAGGGGCTGATGATTATGTCGTCAAGCCTTTTGAGTTAGGAGAAGTCTTTGCACGCATGAGAGTACTTATTCGCCGTGCCCAAGGCAAGGCTGATAATCAAGTGACGGTTGGCAATTTAAGTTTAGATACCGCGCACAAACGGGTCATGATGGATGGTAGCCCTATCGATTTAACCGCAAAGGAGTACATGCTTCTCACTACCTTTATGCTATCGCCTGAAAAAGTCATGTCCAAAAATGAGCTTGAGGATTCGTTATATGGCTGGGGCGGCGAAGTTGAAAGTAACGCCATTGAGTTTTTGATTCATAGTTTACGCAAAAAGGTCGGACAAGATAGAATCAAAAATGTTCGTGGCCTTGGATGGTATATCAGCAATGCCTAAATTTCGTAAGCCCTTTAACTCATTACAGTTCCAACTTATCTTTTGGTCTGTTGTGTCATTATTACTACTGGCAATAGTGGCTGGTGGTTATGGATTTTGGTACAGCTATAACGAGATAAATGACTTTCAGGATGATAACTTAAAAAATACTGCTGCCTTATTAGAGCAGTCGCTTAATATTAGTGGTTTAAATAATAATGCTGCTTATTCATACAGTGACGAGCATACCCGCAGCAACATTCACTTTGATACCGATGACGATGATGGTGCGATCACCGTTGATATAGTCATACTCTCCGCCTCACTCAATAACGGGGTAGAAGATTATCAGAACGTTCAAAGCGATGATGAGCATGATTACTCAGAACCTATACCGTTGGCATTAGTAAATAGCGTTCCACAAGGGATAAGCGATCAAAACATTGACGGTCATTCTTGGCGAACCTATAGAAATGATGTCAAGATTGAGTCTTTAGATACTGATGAAGAAGTGGCTCTAATTTTGCGCCAACAGACAGATTTACAGGATGATTTAGCCAAAGCTAGTGCCTTACAGTCTTTTTTACCCCTTATTATCGGTATAGCATTATTACTGCTTTTACTGCCTTTTATCATGTGGCGCATGATGAAACCTGTGCGTCAATTGCATCATGAGATAAGCGCACGTAATGAGAATGACCTAAGTCCTTTATCGATTGGTAGACTGCCCTCTGAATTGCTGCCACTAGCCGAATCGTTAAATAGATTATTGGCTATAGTCAAAATTAGTATTGAACGTCAGCAACGCTTTATCGCTGATGCTGCCCATGAACTGCGCTCGCCGCTGACTGCCATCTCACTACAATTACAACGATTACAGCGTATTAGTAATGATAACGTTATGTCGGAAGGCCTCGATAAACTGGCTATTCGCTTGAGGCGTAATCAAAGTTTGGTTGAGCAATTATTAACGCTCGCTCGTGCTGGTAATATCAATACCGAGCTTGGTACCGAGACAACAGCAACCAATGTTAAATCTATTATCGAACAAGTCATAGGGTTACTCATTCCTATTGCTGATAATAAGAACATCGAACTAACTGTCGACTTACAGTCAAGTAGCAAAGTAAAGATAGATGAGACATCATTATTAATGCTCATAAAAAACCTGATTCAAAACGCTATTATTTATACGCTAGATAATGGTCAAGTCATGGTTAAACTCTATCAACTTGAGCAAAACTCAGGCAGTTTGGATAAATCGGCTTTAAATGCTCAATATAATTTTGGCTCACATGTGATTCAATCTGGGAAATTAAATGATATATCCAAGACGCTAGATAACAAATTAGTATTACAGATCATAGATTCAGGCGCAGGCATTGACCCTAGTGATTATGAGAAAGCTTTTGAACCCTTTATACGGCTTAATCAAGTGATTAGTGCAGCTGATCAATTTAGCGACAGTAAACTTAACAATAGTATAAGCGCTTCAAGATCAGATAGCGCAAGTAAGCAATCACAGGAAATAGAAGGTACAGGACTTGGGCTCTCTATTGTTAAATCAATCTGTGAGCAGGCAGGTATCGATGTCTTTATGAAGGACTCTAATTCTGAGATTTTAAACTTACATGATAATCGAGGACTTTGTATAACTTTGATCTTTTAAACTCATACATAGAAATTTTAATAGATCTAAATAGTTGCATCTTCACACTTTCTTAACATCTCTATTGATAATTTAGTGACATCTACAACGTAACATTAAATTTGTTTACTAATAGAGTGAATCTAACCATGAATACAACCTTAAACAATCAATACTCACCCACTGCTTCTAGTAACGATCCAGTGCTAAACGCTTTGTCCAAAGTTCCGGAAGTTACCCTTCTTTTTTAGATAATTAAAATCGCAGCTACTACGCTTGGTGAGACTGCGGGTGATGCTTTATCAATGTCATTAAATCTAGGATACATTGTCAGTACTGGCATTTTCGCTATTATATTTGCTATAGCAGTCGCTACCCAGATTAAAGCCAACTCATTTAATAAATGGTTGTATTGGGGCACGATTATAGCAACAACGACTTTAGGTACAACAATAGCAGACTATGTGACAAGATCACTAGGAATTGGCTATGCTGGCGGCTCAGCGCTTCTAGTAGCTTTACTTGGAATATGTCTAATGACATGGCAGAAGACGATGGGAAGCATTGCCGTTGATAGTATCAGCAAACCCAAAGCAGAGGTGTTTTACTGGACGACCATTATGTTTTCGCAGACATTAGGTACCGCACTTGGTGACTGGGTAGCCGATAGCACAGGCATGGGTTATACCACGAGTGCGATTATCTTTGGATCTTTGTTAGCACTAATTGCGCTAGCTCATTTTTATACTAAGATATCTAAAACACTATTATTTTGGAGTGCTTTCGTACTGACTCGGCCTTTAGGAGCGGTATTAGGCGACTTTTTAGATAAGCCTATTGATCATGGCGGTCTCGCGCTAAGTCGCTTTGGAGCATCAGCAGCCTTGTTAGTGTTTATCATTGTCTGCTTATTAGTCTTCAAACAGCGGGCTAGTGCTAAAGCGTATTGATGATAATGCATCTAGTAAAGTTTACTTTATGGATTAAATGATAATTTCTTAGATGCTCATAGCTTTGTTAACGAAGGGCTGCGATTATTAGTGTGATGAATAAATATGGATAATGATTAGATATAGGGTAATCCCCCCAATAAATAAGA
>NZ_DFBY01000037.1:0-8869 GCF_002366815.1 Psychrobacter sp. UBA3068
TTATTTCAAGTTGAGAGTGGGGTACTGTATTGTTATATTAATACGAATGGGCTTTTATCTGTGTTTTGGGGTGACGGGTTTAGCCATCAATGTGAGGGTGCATTACCTATTAAGGCTTAAGCAATACCTTGCCGTTTTTGTTTGACTGTAATTTGCCATCGACCGCTTTTTTGATATCAGCCAAATCAAAAGTCGCTTCAACCGGTAGTTTGAGGTTGCCGTTGGTCGCGCGCTCGATTAGCTCATCAATCAAACGCTGTTTGTTTTCAACGCTCATTTCTTGACTGATTTTGCTGCCCCAAAACCCTTTGATAGTCACTTGTTTAAAGATGATATTGGTTGGGTCGAGCGCCATTGGTTGCCCTGACATAATACCAAATGATGCCAATGTGCCGCCATGCCCCAGTAATGATAGCAAGTCGTTGCTGGACTCGCCGCCGACAGAGTCAATCGCGCCGCTGATTTCATCGTCGCCAATGATTTTACGGACTTGATCTTTCCAGTCCTCATCTGATGAGTTGATGTTGTTTTTGATATCGAGCGCTTCTAATTCTGCTACGGCATCGGCACTACGGACGACGTTGATGGTGTTGATACCGCGCGCTACGGCCAGCATGGCGAGTGAGGTACCGACCGCCCCATTGGCCGCATTATGGATAACCCATTGCCCGCTTTTTAGTTCTAAAAATTCGATCACCATTAAGGCGCTAAGGGGCATAGCGATAAGCTGGGCGGCTATTTCGTCCTCTAAGTCATCAGGAACGGCGAACACCATGTCTTCTGCAGCGACGAAGTACTCAGCCCATGTGGCTTGTACACTAGCAGCTGCGACGCGCTGACCGACTTTGACGTTTTTGACATCATCGCCGATGGCATCGACAATCCCCACCGCTTCGCTACCGCCGATTGCTGGCAGCTCAGGCTTAAAGCCATACTGTCCGCGTATGGTCAGCAGGTCATGGTTGTGAATAGAGGCCAGTATGGTTTTGACACGGACTTCATCCGCTTTTGGCTCGGGGACAGGGCTATCGCCTAAGCTCAATACTTCAGTGGGTTTACCAAAGGTGTTATAAGTGGCACTACGCATGTTAATTTCCTTTATTTATTTTTGAGTAATCGTACTTTAATTATTAGATTATTAGCAATCAACGCTCCGTAGAGAAGCGTACAATTCGATCACCACAGTAGCAAGACCACCTTATCGTTATCAGTACTTATTTGGTTAAGTAAGGTTATCCATGACTTCACGCCACCACCTCGTCATCGTCTAGTCGGGTGGGTTATCCAATGGCGCTTTAATCCGCTCTTTTGGTTCTATCACTTCAAACGCTTCGTTGGCTAGACTTGCCAGTAGCGGCTCACCATTATCGTTGAGACGAAACACACCGTATTCTGCTGCCTCAAAAGCCTCGGCATTCCCTTCTTGAAAGAAGTAAGCGTTGGACGCAATCTGTATCGAGCCATGACGCCTACGGTAATGAATGGCCTTCTCATTATAGGCTAAAGTGGCAGGCTGATGACTGTCAGCCAAGTGCACAAAGTGGCCAACGTTGTGTTCATCTAAGACGACTATCACATAGCCATCAGAGGGTTTGTCGCGGTCACTAGCTGTCGCCAATCTCTCCAAAATATCACGCTCCAAGTCATAACGAAGCGTCATATAGTCCCCTTGCATAAAGCCACGCGGGTCTACAGGGGCGAGCTCTAATAACACCGTATCGCCAGTCATAAGATGCGTCTCATATTTCACCACACTAAGCGTCATGACGATTAAAATTAATATTAGTCCAAATAGAGCAATGGAAATGGTGAATGTGCGTTTTTGGCTCCAATGAGTGGTGGGTGTGGAGGACAGTGAGGCGGGCTTAGACGCATGTTTAGTCAAGATATTGTCTGTCATGGCTGACGCTCCTGACTATTGGTGACGCTGCTTGGTGGCTTTGTATGACGGGTAAGATCATCAGCAAAAGGAGCAGTGAGATTGTCCATAAAATACCGTTTGATGACGAGCCAGCGCAGTAGCAATAGGACGATGCCAATGATGAACATCGAGCCGGACTTAACGAGTAAGGAGGTATCGAGCTGATAGTAATACCAAAACACGTAGCAAACCAAGGCAAAAACGCTGAGACCTAATAAGGTGCGTTGACTGTTGGCTATGGCGATCATGATAAGCAAACTGGTGGCCAGTAAGCCTGAGACATAAATCGACGTTATGCCAAGAACGATGGTGGCGCCGCCCGCGATAACGCCATGTTTTGACCATAGTTTGACATCGTAACGTTTAAGAATAAGGTAGACCGCATATAGACTAGTCGCTACCAGCAGTCCTTGTGCGACGAGGTAGTTATAGTGAAATGCCTCATTGCTGTCTACCAAGAAGGATCTGGACTCGCCCGCAGCCACATAGACTGAGAAGACAAGCAGTGTCAACGCACTGGCGTACATGAGTGCTTTACTGACCTCAAAAGCACTTAAGCGCCACTTGCTAGGAGCGTAACGCAATAGCGTATAACGTTGTAGATTGGCCCCAATAGTAATCAGTGCCAGTAGCGCCAAACTGACCTCGGTCAGCTGATAATAGCGGAGCAGATAGACCATACTGCCCAGTGCGGCCATACTACTTAACAAACGATACACGAAGTTTGGCATCATGATGGTCACCGCGCTCTGAAACAGCAAAAATAGCCAGATACTCAGAGGCTGGTCTATGTCGGCGTCCAACCATGCAAAAATGAGGTATAACTGACCCGCAGCGCTGATGGCAAAGGCTAAACTGGCCCAAAAACTGTGGCGGCGCATATGCTTGTTTTTAAATAACCCCAATCCTGCGACACTCAGTAATAGGCCGATAACAAATGTACCGAGCGTACTGTCAAAGACATTGGTTTCCCATAATATGAGTGATAAAAACCCAATGAAAAACAAACTCGCCAAGACGCCACTAAAGCCAAAAAATACCTGTAAGAACCAAGGATCGTCATGAGAGCTTTTACTGCTGCCTATATCTGCGCTCATTTCATTGGCATCAGACAAGTTGCGATCAATGACACCAAGGTTTTTTAGCTCAGCCAGTACTTGCCTCTCTTTATTCATCTTTTCATTCATCGTCTGCGCCTCTTCTGACTGGCTGGGTTTTATTGCCCCTATCTAAGTGCGCAGCGTTGCGTAGCCATATCACTGCGGCTGAACTCATCCCAATCAGCAGCAGCGCTAATATTAAGTAGCCAGCAGCGTTAGAATCGTCCAACAGCCATCGTCCTACCCAAACCATCACCCCAGTAATAAGAGAAAACGCCAGATAAGTGAGCATGAGTAAATCCACGCGGCGCTGATAAAAATGCCAAAGCATCAACCCGCACCAGCCTAACCATAGGGTGATCGACAACAGCGTGACTACAATAGGACCATCGTCAAAGGCACTGATAGTGGCAAGATACGTCACAAAGCAGGTGCTCAAGAAACCGACGACATACGTACTCCAGTGTAAGCTGGATGCTTTTTGCACACTTGTTACGCTAATAGCAGCGTTACTATTATGAGTCGTAGTATCAAAAGGATGACTAGAAAAAGTGGCGCGCTGATGATCAAAAACGCTGAGCCAGCCGTATAAGGCGATAAGGTTCAATAGCGACAGGATCGCTACCTGAAAGTGATGTTGAAAGCCTGTGTCGATAAACGGCAGGTTGGTGACATCGAAGTACAGCATTAAGCAGGTATTAATAAGCCCCAACCACAGTAGCCACAGCGCAGGAAAACGCGCGATCATGACCCATGGCGTAATCAATAGAGCCCATGTGAAAAATAACTGCCAAGTATCTGCGCCCGTCTGATAAATTTGCCCAAATAAAGCCAATAAGCTACCAGTAATAATACTGGCGATGAGTAGTAATAACTGGCGAATGAGCTGAAATCGTTGTCTAAACCGTCTTGTAAAATGAAGACCAACATAGAGAGCGATGGTGATGACCAACGCCCCTTCAACCAAAGCAAATTTACCCATCTTGCCCATGTTTTGCCAGTTATAGGCGATAAAGAAAACAAGAGACAGGACCAGTGCTACCGCGCCAATAATCAGCAGCGCTTTATCAAAAAATGCCAGCCATGTCTGCTTAGTGGGATAGATTCCAAGGTGGGTAGCCGCTGCATCGACGCGGCTGATGGGGAGCGCGCCGTGTTTTAGTAAATGCTCAATAGTGCGCTTTGGTTGACTCATAGCACTCTCTCATTAAGAACAGTTTGCAGACTATCTTAGCGGTTTTTATGAGGTAGTGATATCACTTGTGGGCTGTGATTACTTAATAAAACTCAATGTGACTAAGCACATGCTCTTGTACCATATAGGCACAGATATAAGCACTTGGCCACGCAAAAATAAAGGCCAGACCCCAGGAGTGCAAAAGCTCGGTAAAGAAGCCATCGACGTAGCCGACTTTGACGAGTAGTAACGCTGACGAGATAATCAAAGACATCATCAATGCCATAAGACCGGTAAAAATAAGGCGGTAGTACTTGCGCCGTATGCGTATTCTGATGAGAGGAAGTTTGGCCATAATATTAAGGGTGTCCTACAGGGCGATCGCTACGCGCAGCGGATAATGCTGGCACGTATGAATGCAGATAATGGTGAGCGGATAAATGCTCGTGAGTCAGGAGATGGTTGGCTAGTAGCGCTCATGATACCTTGTGATGATAAGCGGGTAAAATCGTTATTACTAACTTTGGCCTTTACCATATTATATTGTCATGCTTCTATAAAAAAAGTATGCTAAAAAACTGAGTCTACCGTACTAAAAAATCAACAAATGCTAAGGGTACATATGCCAAATCATCATCAAAACACACTGGGCATCATCGGTGGTATGAGCTGGGAGAGTACCCAAAGCTATTACCGCCTGATTAATAAAGGGGTCAAGGCTGAGCTTGGCGGTCTACATTCAGCAGACCTACTCATTCATAGTGTGGACTTTGCGCCAATCGGTGCGTTACAAGCGCAAGACGCATGGGATGAGTTGGGTAACATCATGGCAAGTAGTGGCACACGCTTGCAAGCGGCTGGCGCGAAAGGACTGTTAATCGCGACCAATACCATGCATAAAGTTGTGGATAATGTACAAGAGGCGACCGATCTGCCAATAATTCACATTGCTGATGCGACTGCTAATGCGATCAAAGAACAAAACCTGACCAAGATTGCTTTACTCGGCACCGAATTTACCATGACGCAAGACTTCTATAAGCAGCGTCTGATGGATGCAGGCTTGCAAGTACTGATACCAGAAGAGGACGCACGAGCAGAAGTACATCGCATTATCTACGAGGAGCTGTGCCAAGGGCGAATAAAAGACAGTTCGCGTCAGTATTACGTCGATGTCATCAAAGCCCTTGCTGAGCAAGGAGCAGAAGGTGTGATATTAGGCTGTACAGAGATTGGCCTACTGATCACGCAAGCGGACAGTCCGATACCCGTTTTTGATACCACGGCTATTCATGCAAAAGCGGCTGTCGCGTTCTTATTAAATAAAGATTAATGGGTCGTTATCCGCTATAGTTTTATGGTGAGTTAAAAATTGCCATAAGCTTTTTGTCTATGATGAATAAGGAGATTTTGATGACATTATTGCGCGCCAGTATCACCGCATTATTATTGGTTTCGGTCGTAGGATGTACCACACCCAATACCGTGACAGTCAACACCGCCCAAAAGCTCGTACAGTATGAGCGAAATAAAGCCGACCTTGAAAAAAAGGTATTTACGCTGGCGTCTGGCGATACCATGACCTACCTAGAAGGCGGTAACTTAAATGGTGAGCCTTTGTTATTGATCCATGGCTTTGGGGCGAACAAAGATAACTTTACCCGTATTGCTAAAGAATTGGGAGACTATCATTTAATTATTCCTGACCTGTTAGGCTTTGGCGAGTCGAGTAAGCCGCAGCAAGCCGACTACCGTACGGATGCCCAAGCGCAGCGTTTGCACGAGCTCATGCAAGCTAAAGGCTTGGCTGGTGATGTCCATGTAGGCGGTAATTCAATGGGCGGCGGTATCAGTGTCGCCTACGCAGCCATGTACCCTGATAGCGTCAAAAGCTTATGGTTGCTCGACAGTGGTGGCTTTTGGTCAGCAGGGTTTCCAGAAGACAGGTTTGGCGATGGTAGTCTTGAAGATAGCCCGCTGTTGGTCAAGAATGCGGATGACTATTTTGCCTTATATGATTTGGTCATGTACGACCCGCCCTATATCCCCAAAACCGTGCAAGCCGTCTTTGCTCAGAGCAACATTGCCAACCGAGAGCTGCATGCCACCATTCTTAAGCAGATCACGGAAGACAATGTGGAGGCACGTGCCAAAGTCATCGCCGAGTACAATATCCCAACGCTAGTCGTTTGGGGTGCTGAGGACAAAATTATAAAGCCTGAAACAGCAGTCGTGATGAAACAATTAATGCCGCAAGCGAAGGTCATTACGATGCCTAAGGTTGGCCACATACCGATGGTAGAGGCGGTAGATCAGACGGCGGAAGATTATAAAAGGTTTCGGGCAGGGCTTAAAGATAAGTAAGCTATAATTCTTTTACAAGGCGCTTTAGCAATGTCGTTGTATCCTCACCTCTAACCAAAGCGACGCCTTGTCCTGCCCATAAAGACTGGTGCTCGGCATCCAAACGCTTGGTCGCATCAGCACGCAAGAATTTGGTCATGGCATTGAGTTGTGGGTAAGGCGGCAAATCTGCGCTGTGTTCAAATTGGGCAAAATCCTGCAAATAATTGTTTAATAACCCGCGCGCAAGCTTGCCGGAAAACAGGCGAGTTAAGCGCGTCTCAGCACTGCGTTTGTCTTCACTGGCATCAAGTAGGGCTTGCTTGTAAGTGTCGTTAATACCGCACTTATCGGTGGTCAAAAATGCTGTGCCCATTTGCGCAAGCTCAGCACCTGCTATTTGTACCGCTCTGATATCCTGTGCCGTCATGATACCGCCTGCGGCAATCAACGGAATATCGGTACAAGCGCGCGTTTGGCTAATGAGTGTCAATAACCCTAAAGGATCGTTTTCGCTTTGTGGTAACCAGCCACCGCGATGTCCGCCTGCTTCTACCCCTTGTACACATACTGCATCTGCTCCAATCTCGCTCCATGCTTTGGCTTCCAATGGATGATTGGCCGTACCGATGACGCGCGTTCCTAGACGTTGCAACCGCTGAACTTGCTCAGCGCTGATAATGCCAAAGGTAAAACTGGCGACCGGTACAGGATTGTCATAAAGCACTTGTAGCTGATCTGCAAAATTTTGCGCGGGGCGCTCAGGTAACGCCACCTCGATATTATTGTCCTGATAGTACTGGCTTAGCCAAGCGGGCATCTCTGTATCAAAGGTGCTCGACTCATACTCAGACAACACCATCAGATTGACCATAAAGGGCCGTTCAGTCAAGGTTTTAATTGTATTGATTTGGCTGTTTAAAACGTCTGGCGCGGTCATGCCAGCACCCAACGATCCCAGTCCGCCAAAATTACTAACACACGAGATCAGTTCAGGCGTGGTGGCACCGCCTGCCATTGGGGCTTGAACTATGGGGTAGGTTAGGTTAAGCGTATTAAGTAAGGTCATGATAGATCCTTTTTATTAGGATATTTGCATGACTTACTGTAGCAGAGGAAGGCAGAGCGCGTGTTGGATAGTGTTTATTTAGTTGCTAAATAGAGAGGTAGGTTGTGGCTACGAAGTTGTAGTTAAGGTATTTGACTACAACTTAGTTTGTTCGAGCGTTTATGATGTAAGATACAATTATCGACTTCTTATGACAATCTATCCAACGAGCTACTAAATGAGTGCAATACTAAAAGAATATGACAAAAATAAAGATGTGTTAGAGAATCTAGACAAATCTCTTGAGACGCTTATAAACTCTCTGCTTAAACAGAAAGGTATTAAAGTTCATCAAATACAAACTAGAGTCAAAGATAGAGACAGTTTAGAAAAGAAAATTTTAGCAAAACAAAAGTACAAGTCTTTAGACGATATTACAGATATAGTTGGTGTCCGTATCATTACTTATTTTGATGACGAAGTAGACCAAATTGCGACTCTGATTGAGGAAGAATTCGTTATAGATCAAGATAATTCTGTAGATAAGCGAAAAATAGATAGTGATAAATTTGGTTATAGAAGTCTACACTACGTTGCCAATTTAAAAAAAGATAGGACGAACTTACCAGAATATTCTAGCTATAAAGAACAGAAATTTGAGTTTCAAATTAGGACAATCTTGCAGCATTCTTGGGCAGAGATTGAGCATGATTTAGGTTATAAAGGTGAGTTTGAGATTCCTTCTACTGCAAAACGTACTTTCTATAGAGTTGCAGCTCTTTTGGAGCAAGCAGATATCGAGTTCGTAAAATTAAAATCAACTATAGCGGATTATGAAAACAGTTTAAGTCAGAGTATCAAAAATAACCCTAGTCAGATTGAAATAAACAAAGCTTCTCTAACTTCTTTTATGAGTAAGAACGACAATGTAATAAATTTTGAAAATGATGTATTTATTGGTGAATATAATTTGGTTATCGAAGAGTTCAATATTGAAAATTACGTTGATAACCGGTTGATAAATCAGATTAAAAATCTGGGTATTGAAAATGTAGAGCAGTTAGAAAACGCTTATTTAAAAAATGAAAAGGCTACTAGAGAAGCTTTAAAATTAATTTTTAAACCAGAAGGTAGGAGTATGGTACGAGGTGGTTCGGTGTTAGTTTTGATAAACTATGTTTTATCTAACGAAAAGGGTTAGAAAGATTACGGTATAAACTAAACATATATTCTAACTGCAACAACCTTTCGCGTTCGAGCCCATCCCAGATTCTGTGTAA